>NZ_DASRTS010000007.1:0-108460 GCF_035655815.1 Lysobacter sp. | reverse complement strand
GAAGCTTGAGGAGTTTCGCTCGCACGAACGTGGGCACAGAGAAGTCTTCAGGGCAGAGCTGGAAAGAAGGGGAAGGGCTCGCTGCAAGAGCTATTGGCTATGCGGTTTTGGCGGTCTCGTCCTTGGATTGCTGACTGGCCTGCTAGGACGCTCCGGCATTTCGGCAACCACGGTTGCGGTTGAAAGCGTCGTTCTTCGCCACTTGGAGAGGCAACTCGTCGAGCTTCAAGGCGTGGATGAGCCTGCCGTGTCGGCGATATCGTCCATCGTCGCCGAGGAACGCGGGCATCACGACCAGGCTGCGTCACATGTCAGTGAGAACAGTCGGCTTCGCCGGGTTCTTGAACCGCTCGTTTCGGCAGCGACCGAGTCTGTGATCTGGCTCGGCATGAAACTTTAGGCCGCGCTGCCAACGTCCGCTTCTGGCCGATAGTGGACATCGGGGCGCGGGCCAAGGCACGCGTGGGTGCTAATGTGAGCTTCCGACGGGGGATCGGGGACATGAGTATGGGGCTCAGCACTTCCGTCAGGCCGAAGCGGCTTCGAGTCATGGCACTCGGCATGGCCGCACTCCTCTCGGGATGCGCGGTTTTCGTTCCTGAGCACCTGTGGGGGATCGATCCGAACCTCTACGTGACGTCGGTGACGCCCGGCAGAGGAAGCAGCGTTGCTTACGGGACGCCCATCAGCGTCAAGCTCAAGTACCGCATCGACCCATTTCAAGAAGGTCGGCGGCACTACATCCTGTTGTGCGGTCAGGACACCCTCAAGTGGGAGTCGACCTGTGGCACGACTCACGAACACGTGTTCGAGGTCGTGAAACCACGAGGAACCGTGAGCCTTTCGTTTCCGTTCTCCGAATCGACTCGATGGGCCGTGCTCGTCGCGCGGCAACCCAAGGTCGTCCAGTGCGCGCCGAACAATGCGTGGTGCACGCATCAGGGCACGCTCGGTGCGGCCGATCTTTATCTCTTCCCGCTCGCCCATTAGCTGAGGCGGACGGCGCCTGCCGGACCTGGGCCCGCATGTCCGCTTTTGGCCGATAGCAGACATTGGCTGGGGTAAATCCGGTACGAGCCACCCGGGTGCTCTCGCAAACCCACTAGGTGCCTGCGCGCACCCATTCGGATGCCCTTGCGCACCCATCAGGGTGCCTGCGCGAACCCATCCTGCTGGCCTCGCGACCCCACGGACGCGCCTGCGCGAACCCATCCGGCTGCCCTCGCGAACCCACCGAAGTGCCTGCGCGGACCCATCCGGATCCCCTCGCGAACCAATCGGGGTGCCTGCTCAAACCCACCCTGATGCCCTCGCGAACCCACCGAAGTGCCCTCGCGGACCCACCAAGATGCCCGCTCGACCCCATCCGTGTGCCCTCGCGAACCCGCGCAGGTGCCTACTCGAACCCATCCGTGTGCCTCGCGGACCCACCAAGATGCCCGCTCGAACCCATCCCGGTGCCCTCTCGAACCCACCGACGTGCCCGCTCGAACCCGTCCGCGTGCTTGCGCGAACCCGTCGCGACGCCCTCGGTCCTGCGTCCCGTGCCCCATCCACTGCGAATCATTCGCCTCGGCCGCAGCGCGCGCGTGGCTTAGCTTGCGCGGGCCGGCGATCGGCCGGTTTCGCAAGCAATCCTTGAAGGAGTAAGGCAATGGGTCAGAACCTTGTGGCGAACCACCTCACGCAGGAGCAGTGGCACGAGCTGGACTCGCTGATCGGCAAGGCACAGTCGGTGCTGCAGCCGCTGCTGGTGGGCGTGACGCCGACCACCAAGAAGGTGATGGTGAAGATGGGCGACGGGTCGGAGGCGTTCTGCCGCAAGGCGCTGGAGGTGATGGAGGAAAACCTGTCGCTGATGCCGCGCGGGTTCGATCTGGGCGAGATGAAGCGCGACCTGGCCGAGCGCGATGCGATCGATGCACGCGTGGTCAAGCTGACCCGCCTGCTGGAGCAACTGCGCAACGCGCAGATGGCGGTGGGCAGCGACGTGATGGTGTCCGCACTGGAGGGTTACGCGGTGCTCAAGGCGGTGGGCCGCGGCGAGGGCGTGCAGGAGCTGCGCAAGCTGCTGGGCCGGCGCTTCGAACGGGCGCCGGCGTCACCAAAGGATCCGGCGAAGACCACGCCGGATGCATGACCGAAGGCCCCGCGATGCGGGGCTTTCTCTTTCGAGCTCCATGCCTGTACTTGATCGCGCGGCGTGCAGGCGTCGCTATTGCGCCTGCGCTGCCAGCTGGCCCGACCACACGCTGTCCGCGTGGCCATGTTGCAGCCGCCTGCGGCTGTGGCGTGCGATCAACAGGAACACCGGCACCGCCGCCAGAGCGCTGAGGTCGATCACCCAGCCGGCGCCGGCGTGGTTCCATGTGCCGCCGAGGCCCCACACGCCCGCCAGGCTGGAAAGCGGAATGGCCAGCGTCAGCGCGGCGCAGACCCACAGCAGTTCGCCGGCACTGCGCGCGGCGCCGCGTGCGAACGCCCATGCCACGGCAGCGGCAAACACGGCGAAGTAGAGGCCTTCGTGCCACGCGGCCAGGTTGTCCACCCGCGCGGGCAGCCACTTGGCGGCGGCAATCGTCGCGGACATGCCCGCCACGCAACCCAGCGACACGCCCACGGTGAGGTTGGCCATCACGCGGGTCGAGCGTTTCTGCGCCACGGGCACGGCGCTGCCGCGTTCCTTCCTGCGCCGCGATTCCACCCACAGCAGGTTGCCGGTGTAGAACAGCATCGCGCCGGCCAGGCCCAGCAGCAGGTACATCCACCGCACCGTGTTGCCGCCGAAGCTGCCGAAGTGGAGCATGAAGAACGCATTGACGGACGTATCCCAGGCGTCCATGTGACCCGGCAGGTCGTGCGGGTCCACCTGCCCGGTGTACGGGTCCAGGTGCGTGGTGGAGTACGTGCGTGCACGCGTGCCGTAACGGATGTCCAGGCCGGTGACGTGACCTTCCAGCCGGCCTTCGTGCTCCTCGAAGCTGAAGCCGTACACGTGGAAGCCGGGCAGTTGCTCGTTGACCCGGCGCAGCAGTTCGGTCGCGGGCAGCGGCTGCGTGCCCGGCGGCGGTGGCGGCGCGTGTGCCTCCTCGCCCCACTGGATGCCGTTGGGATACACGGCCTTGTCCTGCACGTCGTAGATCGGATCGTGGAAGGCGAAGATCACGCAGGTCAGCGCCATCACCAGGTGGAACGGCAGGCTGACGATGCCCAGCGCGTTGTGCACGTCCAGCCACATGCGCTTGATGTTCTTGCCGATGCGCAGCGCGAGCAGGTCCTTGACCAGCGTGGGCAGCAGCACGATCACGCCCGACACCAGCGCCACCGCGTACAGCAGCGCGACCACGCCCATGACATTGCGCGAGACCACTTCCGGAAACGGCAGGCCGACGTGCTGGTGCAGCGTGTCGACGAGCTGCGCCACCGGCGTCTTGCGCACCTTCTCCACCTGCAACTCGCCATCCGGCCCGAAACTGGCGGCGTACTCGGTGAACTGGCGCCGGGTTTCGCCACGCACGCGCCACAGCACGCGCGCGGGAGCGTCGGGCGCGGTTTCCACCATCACCAGATAGTGCTGGCGCGCTTCAGGATGCGCGGCCAGCACGGCCTGCACCAGCTCGGGCGCGCGTTCCAGCGGTGGTGGCGCAGCCAGCGAAGACGGCGGCGTGGCCCAGCGTTCCAGCGGCTTTTCGAACATGGTGATGGCGCCGCCGTAGAAGGCGACGAACAGCATCAGCCCGGCGACGATGCCCACCCAGATGTGGACGTCCTTGTAGACCCTGACGATGTCGCTGCGGATCTTCATGGCGCGCTTCTCACGACATCGCGCTGCGGGCCAGCCACAGCACTGCGAACGCCACGATGTTCGCCGCGCCCAGCCACAGCCATGCGCGCAGGCTGTCGCGGAACAGGAACACGAACGACAGCACGCCGCACCACAGCGGCGCGATCAGCCACATGTTGAACTGGATCTTGCCGGCGCCCGCGTCGATGCCGCCCGGCCCGAGCCAGGCGAACCATCCGCTCAACGCCAGCGACAGGCCGGCGCCCAGGATCAGGCCGGCCATGCTCTTGCCGAACCAGTGCCGGCTTTCCAGGCGTGGACGCGCGCTCATGCGGCGCGCCTGGTGCGCGCGCGCCACGCGCCCAGAAACGGCGCGACCGTCCACACCAGCATCAGCAGCGTCAGCCACGTCGCCACCGCGGCGGCCGCGCCCATGTGCGGCCACAGCAGCGCCAGCGAAAGCAGCGCGCACAGCGATCCCGGCCACACACCCCCGCGCTCGGGCCAGGGACCGCGTGGGCGCCATTGCTGTTGCGGCGACACCAGGTACATGAGCATCGCGCCCACGATGGCGAGCACGGCAGAGGCGACGAGCGCCAGCACGGTCATCGATGTGTCTCCGTCAGGCCGGACAGGTCTTCGAGCAACGGCGGCAGGCTCGCGCCGAGCGTCTGCCCGTGCGACAGACCCGGCAGGGTCGTGAACGTCACTGGCAGGCCGCGTTCGCGCAGCCGATCGGCCATGCGAGCGGTCGCATCCGGCGGCACGCTGCGCCGCGCATCGCGCATCGCCTGCACGTCGGCGGGATCGCGTCCGGGCGGCGGCTTGCGCGCATCGTCGCGCGGCGCGCCCTCGCCCACCCACAACTGCACGCGCGGACGCTGCGCGACGTCGAGCGTCATCGCCACTTCTTCCTGCAGCAGGCGGCCGTTGCCCCACCACAGCGAGGGATCGGCCGCGGCGTAGACGTCGAACGCCTGCGGCCGCGCGAACAGTGCGTGCAGCACGAACACGCCACCGTACGAATGTCCCCACAGCGCGCGCGTGGATGGATCGATCCTGGCCATTGCTTCCACGCGCGGTGCGATGTGGCCTTCGACCAGCGCGAGGAAGGCGTCCGCGCCGCCATTGCGGCGCCCGCCCGCTGCGTCGCGTTGCCCGTCGTCGCCACCGGGCCGGCGCGGCGTGTAGTCGAACGCACGCTTGTCGGGATCGATGCGCAGGTCGTTGTCGTACGCGATGTAGGCGATCACCGGCGGACGCGGCGCGTCGGCCAGGCGGGCCAGCAGCGCGGCGTCGGTTTCCATCAGCGCCGCGTTGCCGTCCAGCAGGTACGCCACCGGGAATCCCTGCGCCGGCGCCTCGCGCGTGGGCAACGCCACGCGCACGCGGTACTGGCGCTGTCCGTCGGCCGACGACAGGCGGAACTGCTCGAACCGGTAGCCCGGCGCGCCGGTGTCCGCCACGGTATTGACGGCGCGGCGCGACAGGTCCGGCTGGGCGACGGCGGGCGGGGACAGCCAGGCCAGGGCGAGCGCAAGCCACACGAGTGCGGTGCGCATCACCAGGCGAACCGCAACGTGGCGGTGATGGTGCGTCCCGAGCCGAAGTAGCACGAGGACACGCCGCCGCAGGTGGACACGTAGGTCTTGTCGGTGAGGTTGCTGACGTTGAGCGCGAGCTGCGCGGCGCCTGCACCGATCTCGCCCAGGTCGTAGCGCAGCGCGGCGTCGAACAGCGTGTACGACGGGATCAGATAGAGGTTGGAGCTGTCGCCGTAGCTCTCGCCGTTGTAGCGCACGCCTGCGGCGATACCGAGCCCCGCCAGCGCGCCGCCCTGGAAGGTGTAGTCGGCCCACAGCGACGCGGTGTAGTCCGGCACCATCGCCAGCTGCTTGCCCTGCACCGCCGCGGCGCCGCGCGTGACTTCCGAATCCATCCACGTGGCCGCGCCGATCACGCTGAAGCCGGTGAGCGGGGTGATGCGGCCTTCGACCTCCAGGCCGCGCACGCGGCCTTCGCCGCTCTGCACCTGGCACTGGCTGGCGCCTGTGGCACCGCAGGTGTCGTGGGTGGGGTCGGGATCGTCTGTGAGGATGTTCTGCTGGCGCAGGTCGTAGGCGGCGAAGGTGACCAGCCCGTCGACGGCGGTGGGCTCGTACTTCACGCCGGTTTCCCACTGCTTGCCGGTGATGGGATCGAACGGCGTGCGCGTGTAGCTCTGGTTGACGTCGGTGGTCGAGGGCTGGAACGACTCGGCGTAGCTGACGTACGGCGACCAGCCGCTGTCGCTGGCGTACAGCACGCCGGCGCGGCCGGTGAACGCCTCGTTCTTCAGGTGCGTACGCACCCACGGCGTGGTGGCGCCGGTGGCCACGGTATGCGTCGCGGTGGCGGTGTCGTCGTCGGTCCAGTCGTAACGGCCGCCCAGCAGGAAGCGCCAGTTGCCCCAGGCGATCTGGTCCTGCAGGTACGCGCCGGTCTGTTCGTTGACCCCGCGCGACAGGCCGACCGTGCGCGTGACCGGTACGTAGCCGGTGTAGACCGGGTTGAAGATGTCGATGGGCGCCGGGTTGGTCATGGCACCGCGGCCGGCTTCCCAGTCGGCCTTCTGCCAGTCCACGCCGAACAGCAGCGTGTGCTCGAGCGCGCCGGTGGTGAAGTGGCCCTGCACGCGCGTGTCGAGCGTGTCGCCGTCGGAGTCGCCCTCGCCCCAGGTGGCGCGGCGGTTCTGCGTGCGGCCGTCGGCATTGAGTGCGCCGCTGGTGACGACCGTCTGGTACAGCGAATCGACGTGCGTGCGGCGCCCGCTCTGGCTGAGCGTCCAGTCGGCGTTGAAGCCGTGTTCGAACAGCCAGCCGGCGGTCCACACGGTGCGGTCGAAGGTGTTCCAGTCGGGCTCGCCGATGAAGGTGGTGTTCTTCATGCGGCCGTACTGCGTGGGCCGCAGCGTGCCGTCCATCGGCAGGAACTGGTATGTCGACCCGCCGTCGTCGCGCTGGTACAGGCCCAGCAGCGTCAGGCGCGTGCGCTCGCCCATCTGCCAGGTGTAGCTGGGCGCGAGGAACCAGTGCTCCTGCTGCGTGTGGTCGATCTGCGTGTCGCCGTCGCGGTACAGGCCGACCAGGCGCACCAGGTGGGCGTCGTCACCGGTGCCGGTACCCACGTCGAACGCGGCGCTGTACTGGCCGTGTGCGTCCAGGCCCAGGCGCACGATCTGCTCCTGCCCCGGCGTGGGCGTCTTGCTGACCTGATTGACCAAGCCGCCCGGAGCGACCTGGCCGTACATCACCGCCGACGGACCCTTGAGCACTTCCACGCGCTCCAGGTTCCAGCTGTCGAACATGGTGCGGTTCCACTGGCCGCCCTGCGGCGCGCGCATGCCGTCCAGCGTGACGTTGTTGCTCCAGCTGCCGGCGTCGTAACCGCGGATGCGGAAGTCGTCGACGCGGTTGTCGATGCCGGTGCTCTCCAGCGAGACGCCGGCGACGTAGCGCATGGCTTCGTTGAGGTTCTGCACGCCGCGTGCGTCGAGTTCCTCGCGCGCGATCACCGACACCGACTGCGGCGTCTCGGCGATCTGCGTGTCGGTCTTCGTCGCGCCCTGCGTGTGCGTGGTGGTGCGGTACGCGTTGACCTGCACGGTGTCCAGCGTGGTGGCATCGGCGAAGGCGCCATCGGGCGATTCCACCGGTACGGACTGGGCGAATGCGGCCGGCGGAAGCGCCAGGGCCAGAGCAAGGGACACGGTCAAGCGGCGGCGCGAATGGCCGCGGAGGGAGTTGGGGAACACGGAACCCGCCAGCGATGAAGAGATTTGGCTGACTGCTTTGCGCAGCGGCTGACGGGAAGAAGTCTACCAGATGGGAATCATTCCCATTTGACCGGGATCAAGTCGAAACCCGCTTGCGGCGGCGATCGGCAAAGTGCGCTGCCGATTCGATCAGTCGCTTGCGCGACGCATGCGCGGCAATCAGATGGAGCGCAGGACGAACGCCGTCAGCGGGTTTTCCGGATCGGACAGCAGCCGCGCAGTGAGCAGCAGCGACATGGTGACCAGCAGCGGGCGGATGACCTTGCCGCCCACGCGCATGGCCAGGTGTGCGCCGACCTGTCCGCCGAGGATGCTCGACAGCGCCATCAGCAGGCCCAGCGTCCACAGCACCTTGCCGCCGACGATCAGGGCTAGCAGCGCGGCCACGTTGCTGGCCAGGTTGAGGAACTTGGTGTGCGCGGTCGCCGACACCAGCCCCATGCCGAACAGCGCGACCAGTGCCGTGGCGAGGAACGAGCCGGTGCCCGGACCGAAGAATCCGTCGTAGAAGCCGATGCCCGACACGATGAGCAGCAGCGCGGTCTTGCCGAGTCGGCTGTGCCGGTCCTCCTCGCTGGCCTTGGGCGCCAGCAGGAAGTACACCGCCATCAGCACCAGCAACACCGGGATCAGGGCGGACAGGAAGGCCGGATCCAACCGCTGCAGCGTCCACGCGCCCAGCGCGGACCCGATGAAGGCCCCGAGCGCGGGCCAGCGGAACCGGTGGAAGTCGATGCGGCCCTTGCGCGAAGGCCACCACGGCGCTGGCCGTGCCGAAGGTGCTCTGCAGCTTGTTGGTGGCGATGGCGTGCACGGGCGGAATGCCCGCGGCCATCAGCGCCGGAATGGTGAGCAGCCCGCCGCCGCCGGCCAGCGCATCGATGAGTCCCGCCACGAACGCCACGACCATGAGCAGGACAATGACCTCGGTGGCGAATTCCATCGTGTTCCTTGTGGCCGGTGCGGGCGGAAGAGCGCGCAAGCGTAAGGGGTTGTGGCGGCGTGGGGTAGAGCTGGGCGTGGCGGTTTCGTATGTCCGCGTGGACTGCAGGAACGAATTGACGGAGACACACGCGATGGCGTCCCCGGAGCGGTGCACCGCGCTCGCGATGTAGGAGCCAGCTTGCTGGCGACGCGATAGTGGATGGAGGTGAGGCTGTGTCGTCGTGAGCAAGCTCGCTCTCACGGCCCTACCTCGCGCACACGTGGCGCGGACGGCTTGACGGCACTGGAAGATGGATTCCCGCCTTCGCGGGAATGACGGCTGAGGGTGGCATGCGTTTGCGTGCGGCTTGGTCGATGCTTGGCACATGCGATGTAGGAGCCAGCTTGCTGGCGACGTGACGTGGATCGACGCGTCGGTAAAGGGTCGCGAGCAAGCTCGCTCCTACGGCTCGACCTCGAACGCACGCGGCGCGAACGGCCTGACGGTGCTGGAAGATGGATTCCCGCTTTCGCGGGAATGACGGCTGGGGGATGGCATGTCCCCGGGTGCGGTTTAGACGATGCCCCGCATCTCCGATGTAGGAGCCAGCTTGCTGGCGGTGAAACGGCGATCAATCGAGCGCGAGCGACGTGCCGAAGCAACCCGGCTGGCCCTGCCGCTTTCCTTTCCATGACCATTTGCTAGGCTCGCGCGAATTCTCCCGGACCGCCCTGGCGCATGGCCTACAGTCAGTTCGATCTCCTGCGGCAGCGGCGTTTCCTGCCGTTCTTCGTCACCCAGTGCCTGGGCGCCTTCAACGACAACGTGTATCGGCAGGCGATCATCGGCCTGCTGTTCTGGCTGGGCGTGTCGCCGGAGCAGCGCACGCTGTACACCAACATCGCGCCGGCGCTGTTCATCCTGCCCTACTTCCTGTTCTCGGCCACGGCCGGACAGATCGCGGAGAAGCTGGAGAAGTCGCTGCTGATCCGCATCACCACCACGATGGAGATCGTGATCATGACGCTGGCCGCGGTCGGCTTCGTGATGCAGAACATGACGGTGCTGCTGGTGGCGTTGTTCTGCACCGGCGTGCAGTCGACGTTGTTCGGCCCGGTGAAGTATTCGATCCTGCCGTCGGTGCTCAAGCCGGAGGAACTCACCGGCGGCAACGGACTGGTGGAAATGGGCACGTCCATCTCGATCCTGGTGGGCATGATCTTCGGCGGACTGATCTTCAAGCTCGCCGGCGATCATGGACCGGTCGTTGCCGCCACCGCGATCATCCTGCTGGCGACGACAGGCAACATCGTCAGTCGCTTCATCCCCAAAGCCGATGCCGGCGCGCCGGACCTCAGGATCAACTGGAACCCGATTCCCGAATCCGTCGCCGTGATGCGCCTGGCCCGGCGGCAACTGGCCGTGCGCAATTCAGTGCTGGGCGTGTCGTGGTTCTGGTTCGTCGGCACGGTACTCACGTCGCAACTGCCGACCTACGCCGAGGTGAACCTGGGCGGCAGCGAGACGCTCTACATCTTCGCGCTCGCGCTGTTCTCGGTGGGTACGGGACTGGGTTCGATCCTGTGCGAGAAGCTGTCGGCGCGCACGGTGGAAATCGGCCTGGTCCCGCTGGGTGCGTTCGGCATGACGGCCTTCCTGCTGGACCTGTACTTCGCGCGCAGCGGCGCGGCGCCGGCAACGGGGCTGGACGTGTCGGCGTTCCTGCAGCAGCCGGGCAGCTGGCGCATCGTGATGGACCTGGTCGGCATCGGCCTGTTCGCCGGCTTCTTCATCGTGCCGCTGTTCGCGCTGATCCAGAGCCGCACGCCGCGCAACGAACTGTCGCGCGTGATTGCGGGGATGAACATCCAGAACGCCGGCTTCATCGTGCTGGCGGCGGTGCTGGGCATCGTGGTGCAGCGTTTCCTCGGCTGGACGATCCCGCAGGTATTCCTGGCCTTGGCCATCGCCAATGCGCTCGTTGCGATCTGGATATTCACGATCGTGCCCGAGTTCCTGATGCGCTTCCTCAGCTGGTTGCTGGTGCGCGCGCTGTACCGGCTCCGCCTGCACGGCGTGGAGCAGAACGTGCCCGACGAAGGTGCGGCGCTGATCGTGTGCAACCACGTCAGCTACATGGACGCGCTGATCCTGTCGGCCAGCATTCCGCGGCCGGTCCGCTTCGTCATGTATTACAGAATCTTCAACATCCCGGTGATGAGCTGGATCTTCCGTACCGCCAAGGCCATCCCGATTGCCGGCGCCAAGGAGGATCCCGCATTGATGCAGCGCGCATTCGACGAAATCGATGCCGCGCTGGCCGAAGGCGAACTGGTCGGCATCTTCCCGGAAGGCGCGCTCACCAAGGATGGCGAGATCGCGGCGTTCAAGTCCGGCGTGGAGCGCATCCTGGAGCGCGCCGCCGAACGCGGCCAGGTGGTGCCGGTGGTGCCGATGGCGCTGCGCAACATGTGGAGCAGCATGTGGAGCCGCCGCGACGGCCGCATGCGCCGCATGCGCGTGCCGCGGCGCTTCCGCGCGCCGGTGGAGGTGGTGGTGGACCCGCCGATGGACGGCTCGCAGGTGGACGCGCCGATGCTCGAGGCCCGGGTGCGCGAGATGCGTGGCGCGGCGGCCTGACACACCGCGCGAGGCGCCACGCTGCTAGCATCGGCGCCGAGCCGCCGCGTCCGGCGGCCAAGCGCCGTCATCCACACGCATCAAGGGGAATGTCATGAACGTGCCACCGCCGTTGCCGCCGCAGTCGCCGCCCGCATCGATTCCGAACTACCTGGTCTGGGCGATTCTCATCACCATCGCCTCGCTGTTCTTCTGCTGCATCGTCGGCACCATCCCCGGCATCGTCGCCATCGTCTTCGCCGCGCAGGTCAACAGCAAGTTGAACGCCGGCGACACGGCCGGTGCGCAGCGTGCGTCCGGCACCGCCAAGCTGTGGTGCTGGATCACCACCGGCCTGTGCGCGCTCGGCCTGCTGTGGACGGTGTACTTCGTCAGCACCGGCGGCATGGCGCGTTACCAGGAAATGCTGCAGCAGATCGAGCAGTCGCGCGAACTGCAGCAGTGAGTACGACGCGGCCGCTGCCGGTGTCGCAGACGCAGGCGCTGCACGCGCCTGCATTGCGCGCGGCCGTGGTCGCCGGCGCGCTGCTGGCAGGAGCCGGCGGCGCGTGGGTCCTGCGCACCTTCGATCCGACTGCGGCGGGCAGCCTGTTCCCGCCGTGCGTGTTCCATCTGTTCACCGGGCTGTGGTGCCCGGGTTGCGGCATCACGCGCGCACTGCACGCGCTCGCGCATGGCGACGTGCTGCGCGCCTGGGCGATGAATCCGCTAGTGGTGATCGCGCTGCCGCTGCTCGGCCTGATGCTGTGGCAGTGGGCGGTGGATCGGCGCGTGCTGCCCAGGCCGCTGCACCGCGTCGCGCACGATGGATGGGTGTGGATCGGCGTGTTGCTGGTGTTCGGCGTGCTGCGCAACCTGCCGTGGTGGCCGTTTGCGTGGATGGCGCCCGGTTAGGCGCAACCGTTACGCACGCCGGTCAACTCACCCAGCCGGCAATCACGAACAACGCCAGCACCGCCAGCCACACCAGCAGGCTGCGCCACACCAGGCTCATCGCATCGCGCAGCTCGGGGATCTCGCCGGAAAACGCCGGCACCGGCGGCGGCGGTATGAGCCCCGCATCGCCTGCTTCGACACCGCCGCCGTCCGCATAGTCGGACGCCTCTTCGGCCAGCTCGCACCTCACGCTGGCACGCGCGACTGCGCCGAGGAACGGCCTGCGCGGATCGAACGAGGCGCCACCGGATTCGCGCCACGCGCCCAGCACGGTGTCGAAGTTGCCGACCAGCGCCACCGACAGGGTCATCAGCTGTGCGACCGGCCAGTCGAGCCAGGCCATCAGCGTGCGCGCACCTTCGCGTGTTTCCGGCGGCAATGCGGTGGAGGCTTCGCCCTCGGCAGCCACTGCGGTCAGGCGATACAACAGCGCGCCGACCGGTCCCAGCAGCAGGAACCAGAACAGCACGCCAAACCAGCGATGCTGCGCATTGCGGAACACCGCTTCGATCAGGCTGCCGCCGTCGAGCACGGCGGGCATGCCGCCTTCGGGCCACAGGCGTGCGGCGGCGGCGCGGCGCGAGACCGCGTCCGGCGCATCCGCCACGGCATCGACGTCGAGGTCGAGATCGCGCGGGCCCCAGGTGTAGAACAACACGATTACCGCGAACGCCAGCGCCATCAATCCGAAGAATGCGTCGCGCAGTGCCAACTGGAACAGCGCTACCGCCAGCAATGGTGGCAACAGCGCGATCGCAATACCCCACCGGGCGCGCCAGAGGCCACCTTCCGGGAAACGCGTGCCCAGCCAGCGCGCCCAGTCGCCGAACCAGCCGTACTGGCGCACCGACTGAGCCAGCGATTGCGCCAGATGCCCCAGCACCAGTGCGACGACAACGGCGATCAGGGTGACGGACATTGCGCGGACGACTCCGGCAGCAGGGCTGGATCGATTCTAGCCTGCCGTTCTAGTGCGGAAGATGGCGGTGGAGCGATCCGCTGATCGGGTCGCGCGCAGGGGAGTGCGTGCGCACGGCTCGCGCGGTGCGTGCTGAGAGCGACTGCGCGGTGACTCCCGGCAAGCCTTCCCGTCGATTCCAGTTGGATTCCCGCTTTCGCGGGAATGACGTCAGAAGCGAAAGGACTTCGGCGACGCCTGGTTGCCCAGGTGCGGCGTTCGCGGTGTGTCAGCCCTGCGCCGCCAGCCACTGGTCGATCAGCCAGCGCGAGATCGAAATGCTCGGCGACAGCACCGGGCCTTCGCCGTCATCGGCGTTGCTGCCCCATTCGCCACGCGCGCTGGCGGCGCGCACGTCGTCCGCGGTGAACCAGCGCGCGTGTTCGAGTTCGTCGCCGGTCTGCGGTTCGTCGGGTTCGGCCTCCGCGCTGAAGCCCAGCATCAGCGCGCCGGGGAACGGCCACGGTTGCGAGGCCAGATAGCGGCAGCGGCGCACGCGCACGCCGGTTTCCTCCAGCACTTCACGGGCGACGGTCTGCTCGAGCGATTCGCCGGGCTCGACGAAACCCGCGATCACCGAGTAACGGCGCGCCGGCCATGTCGCCTGGCGGCCCAGCAGCAGGCGCGAGCCGTCGCTCACCGCCACGATTACCGCCGGATCGGTGCGCGGGTAATGTTCGACGCCGCATTGCGTGCACCTGCCCTGCCAGCCCGCGCGCGACAGCGCCACTTCGCCGCCGCACACGCCGCAATGGCGGTGACGGCTGCGCCAGTGCTGCAGCGCGCGCGCCTGTGCGAACACGCTTGCATCGAATGCAGGCCACAGCGCGGCGGCACTGCGCAGGTCGACACGACGCGGCGCGACGAACGCGGTCAACGAGCCCTCGAGCGCGAACCAGCCGGTGCCCTGCCCGTCCAGTCCCAGGAACACGGCGGCGCCCACGCCGCCCGGCCCTTCGCTGATCTCGTGTCCGGACGGGGCACGCAGATGGCCTTCCTCGTCCGCATAGGCGTGGCCGCTGTCGTCCAGCAGGATCACGCGGCCCTGAGGCCACAGCGCCTTCAGTGCGTCCGGATCGTCACGCAGACGGTCGGCGCGGTCCAGCGCTGCGCGGCAGGCCGCATCGATGCCGGCCTCGACGAAGGCGAATGGCGCCGCCGCGTCGCTCACACCGCGAAGGACGAACCGCAGCCGCAGGTGGTCTTGGCGTTCGGATTGCGGATCACGAACTGCGCCCCGTGCAGGCTTTCGGTGTAGTCGACCTCGGCGCCCATCAGGTACTG
This sequence comes from Lysobacter sp., assembly GCF_035655815.1. Lineage (NCBI taxonomy): Bacteria > Pseudomonadati > Pseudomonadota > Gammaproteobacteria > Lysobacterales > Lysobacteraceae > Lysobacter > Lysobacter sp. The sequence continues at coordinate 94,119 of NZ_DASRTS010000007.1, read as the reverse complement.
CAGGCTCAGCGGGTCGACCAGCAGCGTGACGCCATCGGTCTGGATGGCCAGGTCATCCTCGGCCTGCTGCTCGTCGAACTCGAATCCGTACTGGAACCCCGAGCAGCCGCCGCCCTGGATGTACACGCGCAGCTTGAGCGCATGGTTGCCCTCCTCGGCGATCAGCTCGCGCACCTTCGCGGCGGCCGCGGAGGAGAACTGAAGGGGGCGTTCGAGCGACTGGTAATCCGGCGTCGCGGCGGAAAGAGTGGGCAATTCCATGCGGAAAGGATGGGGGGCGAAGAGGCCCGGTTCAAGCGCGGAGGCGGAACTCTACGGTGCCGTGGCCGGCGCCACGTCGCGCGTGGCGTCCGCCCATGTGAAGGACTGCTCGATCGGCGCGCCCGAACGCGGCGCTAGGCGCACCGTCACGCGCACCGGGGTGAAGCCCTCCGGCAGGAACACGTCGCCTTCGACCTGCTGGAAGTACTTGAACGAATACGGCACGCCCGGCGCGTTGGGCTGCTGGCGCAGGTCGGTCCAGGCCAGTTTCTCCAGCTTGCCGGCGCGCGTGCCTTCGATGGTCAGGTTCAGCTGGCCGGTGCTCACCGCGCCGCGGTTGAGGTTCTGGGTCAGCGTGGTGGTGAAGTGCCAGGCGGTGTTGTTCTGCGGCTGCAGCTTGAGCGCATGCACAGTCAGGCCGCGGCGCTGCGCCGTGCTGCCGACCAGGCGTTCGTAGAAGGCCACGTCGGCGCGCAGGGCGGCGATTTCCTCGTCGCGCTCGGCCAGCGTGCTCTGCAGATCGCGGTTGGCTTCGCGGCTGATCTGGTCCGAACGGGTCAGCGTCGCCACGCGCTGCTGCAGTTGTTCGAGATCGCGCTGCTGGCCACGGTTCCCGGGTTGGGTGTCTTCCGGCTGCGCACGCGAGTCGCCGCGCCCGGGCGACAGCACGCGCCAGACGCCCCACATGCCGAAGAGCATCGCCAAGGCCACCAGGGCCGCCAGGACCGCCGTCCGGTCGGGCACACGGGTCCGTTGTGTCGCCTGTGGCGCATCGGCAGGCTGCGCAGGGGCAGGCTGCTCGGGTCCGGGGTTGCTCATGCCAGTCGCCGCTTGGAAGCCGGCGCCCAGCCTACCGCGACAGGATGTGACGGTCAGCCCAGAACGGGCTGGGCGTCCAGATGGCCTTCAGCCAGCGCGTGCTCGTGGGCGCCGGCGTGGATCAGGCGACCGGTCAGCACCGAACCGGCCAGCATCTCGACCACCTGGTAATGCACGTTGCCCTGCACGCGCGCCTTGGCGGCTAGTTCGACCCGCTCGCCGGCATAGACGTCGCCATCGAGGCGGCCGTTGATCACCACCACCGGCGCACGCACCTCGCCCTCGATGCTGCCGTTCTCGGCCAGCGTGAGGGTGGCGCGCTGGCCCTCCTCGGCGATCACCTTGCCGACGATGCGGCCCTCGACATATAGCCCGCCGCTGAACTGCAGGTCGCCACGGATGACCACCTGCGGACCGATGAGGGTGTCGACCTGGCCGTCGAGCTGCGTGGGTTTGTTCTTGAACATCAGGGTACTTCCGGTTGCTCCGCCGGCCGGCGGGTGATGAAAGGGATCAGGTGGCGCAAATCAGGTGGCGACGCCGCTTTCCCAGCCGAGCGTCTGGTCGATCGCCACGTCGCCGCCGTCGAGCCTGACGCGCACGCGCTGCGGGGTGAAATCCGGCGGCAGCATCACGCTGCCGTCCAGCTGCTGGAAATAGCGGAACGAGTACTCCTGCGGCGCCACGCCGGCGCGCTGGTGCAGTTCGTCCCAGCTGACCGTGGCCAGCTTGCCGTCGCGCACGCCCTCGACGGTGAAGCGCAGGCGGCCGCGGCTGATCGCGCCCTTGTTGAGGCTCTGGGTCAGCACGATCTGGTAACGCCAGGTACCGCCGGCCTCGGCGGCGAAGCGCGCCGAATGCACGCTCAGGCCCTTCTGCTGCCCGGTCGCACCGACCAGGCGTTCATAGAAGGCCAGGTTGGCGCGAAGGTCGGAGATTTCCTCCTCGCGTTCGGCCAGGGCGCTCTGGATTTCCTTGTTGGCGGCGCGGCTGATCTGGTCCGAGCGCGACAACGTTGCCTCGCGCTGGGCCAGGCTCTCGGCCTGCGAACGCCAGCGATGCAGTTCGGCCCGGGCATCGTCCAGTTCCGCGGTGATCGCCGGCAATCGCGGGGCCGCGTGGCGCTCCGCGCCGATCCACACACCCAGCAGCGACGCGATCCACAGCACCGACAGTACGGCCACGATCAGCGGCCGGCGGTCGGGCCGTTGCTGGACGATCGTGAAACGCGGCGGCGGCGCCTTGCGCGGCGGTCTGTTCATTTCGCGTGTGACCGCGGGCGCGACGCCCCGCGGTTTCCCCTACCCCTATACTCAGGCCGACAGTCTAGCGAGGGAGCGACATGACGGATGCGCACCTGTTCGCAATTGGCGTGGTTCTGGCCTGGCTGGCCGGCATCCGCGTCTACCTGACCGTGTTCGGCGTGGGCGTGGCCGGCTTCTTCGGCTGGCTCGACCTGCCGCAGGCGCTGGAGGTCACCGCCTCGCCCTGGGTGCTGGGTGTCTCGGGCGTGCTGGCCGCGGCGGAGTTCTTCGCCGACAAGATCCCGGGCGTCGATTCGGGCTGGGACCTGCTGCACACGCTGCTGCGCATCCCGGCCGGCGCGTTCCTGGCGGCGGCCACGCTGTCGCCGGACGGCCAGCTGGGCGCCGGCGCCCTGGCGGCCGGCGCCGGAGTCGCGCTGACCAGCCACGTGCTGAAGTCCGGGTCACGTGCCCTGCTCAACACCTCGCCCGAGCCGGTCAGCAACTGGACGGCCTCGATCACCGAGGACGTCGCGACCGTGGGCGGACTCGCCCTGGTGTTCGCACACCCGTGGATCGCGCTGACCCTCGTGTTGCTGATCAGCCTGAGCCTGGCGCTGATCCTGTGGTGGGTCTGGCGGATGCTGTTCCGGCGGGCGCCCAGGCCCGGCGCCGTGTAGCCACGCGCAAACGAAAAACGCCGCCGGAATCCGGCGGCGTTTCTGCATTGTCGTGCGCGGCGACGTCAGTCTTCGAGCTTGGTCAGCAGGTAGTTCTGCTCGCCCAGGCGATCGATCAGCGACAGCTGGGTCTCGATCCAGTCGATGTGCTCTTCCTCGGAATCGAGGATGTCGGCGAACAGCTTGCGGCTGACGAAGTCGCCGACGCTCTCGCAATGGCGGATGGCATCGCGCAGCAGCGGCAGGCCTTCCATCTCCAGCGCCAGGTCGCAGGCGAGCAGCTCGCGCGGGTTCTCGCCGATGCGCAGCTTGCCCAGCGCCTGGAAGTTCGGCAGCCCGTCGAGGAACAGGATGCGCTCGGACAGCTTGTCCGCGTGCTTCATCTCGTCGATGGACTCTTTGTACTCGTGCTCGGCCAGTTCCTTCAGGCCCCAGTTCTTCAGCATCTTGGCGTGCAGGAAGTACTGGTTGATCGCGGTCAGCTCGTTGTAGAGCGCCTTGTTGAGGAATTCGATGACCCTGGGTTCGCCTTTCATGGCCGTGTTCCGAAGCAGCAAGAGCGGCCACTCTAGCCAGTTCAGGCGCGACGTGACGGAACGCGAATCGACTGCAACCGCGTCCGAGAATCAGTGCTGATTGAGGTGTTGGGCGGACTCAGGCCGCCTGCTGCATCACCGGGAACGGGAGCTCGCGCACGGCGTGTGCGGCATCCAGCAGCGACGCGGCCATGTCCAGGCAGCTGCCGCAGTTGGCGCCGGCGCCGGTCCGCATCGTCAGTTCCGCCACACTGCGGCAGCCGGCTTCGGCGGCCTGGCGGATCTCGTGGTCGGTGACCCCATTGCAGATGCAGACGTACACGGCGGAAGTATCTGGCTGGGCAGCCGGATCGGCTGCAGCGCCATTCCGCCACGGATGAGAATGATTGTCAATTAACGGGATCCTGCCCGCGGACCGGATTGACGCAGTGCCAGCGTGGACGGCGGTTGCGGCCGCTGCGCTCGGGCGGTCGGCTGTCCGGGGCCGGGTGCGGGACCGCCTGGGGCCCGGCGACCTGCCGGGCCACCGGGGCCAGATGCCGCAGCGCGCGGGCATAGACGCCCCGCTTGAACATGACCACGTGCTCGACCGGATACCAGAAGTCCACCCAGCGCCAGTGGTCGAATTCGGGCTTGTCGGTCAGGTCCAGGCGCAGGTCGGACTCCTGCCCGGTCAGCCGCAGCAGGAACCACACCTGCTTCTGGCCGATGCAGACCAGGCGGTCGTTGCGGCGGATCGCCCGCTGCGGCAGGCGGTAGCGCAGCCATCCGGGCGTCGCGCCCAGGACTTCGACGTGTTCGGGGAGCAGGCCCGTTTCCTCGCGGAGCTCGCGATACATGGCCTCCAGCGGCGTCTCGTCGCTGTTCATCCCGCCCTGCGGGAACTGCCAGCCGTCGCGGTGCACCCGTCGCGCCCAGAACAGGCGCCCGTCGGGATGCATCAGGACGATGCCGACGTTGGGCCGGTAGCCGTCCGGATCGATCACGATGCGGACTCCAGAATTCACTGCGTCCGACTCTGCCACGCCCGCGGTCGCAACGACAAGCCGGCGCCGGACGATTGACGCACACCCCTCCGGCATGAATAATTCGCGGTTCTTCGCGCGGCTATGTAGCTCAGCCGGTTAGAGCACAGCACTCATAATGCTGGGGTCGGTGGTTCGAGTCCACCCATAGCCACCACCGCGCGAATCGCAGAAACCCCGCCACTGTGCGGGGTTTTTTGTTCCGCTCGGCTGAGCGTCGGACGGAATTCCGTTCATCAGCGCGGCCGTTTGGCTGGCGTTCCGCCGCCGTGCCTGTCCATCACTGCTCTTTCACGTCGATCCGGCAGAAATGTACCGGCGATGAATCATCCGCCGCGCGTCGATGCCGACGCGTGGCCCGCACTCCAAGGGGAGCGCCTCGCAAGAGCGGCATTGGATTCTTCGTCGCCACATGTTCGCTACCAGGGATGAGGGTGGAGGCGATGCCGGAGGAGAATCGGATGCTGCTGTTGCAGCCGCATCGCAGGCGGTTTCAAGGGGCACGCGCGGCCGGAGCCGCACGTATTTCGCGGCCGTGTGAGCACACCTCGCCAGCCCGGCGCCGGCGTTCCAACGTTCCACGTCCGACCAGCTGACCGCCATGCGCCGTGCGCTGGCGCACGGCACCCGTACCGCGTCCGGTTCGCCGGACATTCCGGAGGAGGTGCGAAATGCGTCGTACACCGTCACTCGTGGCCGCACTGGCCGTGTCCGGCCTTCCGTCCATCGCGTTGGCCGCGTCGGACCAGGCGGGCTCGCCGCCGCCGGCCGCGACCCGGGCGGTAGCGGCCGTGCAGCCGCAAGCCGTCGCCGCGCTGGAAAAGATGGGCCGCCACCTGCGGGGCCTGAAGAACTTCACGGTGCAGGGCGACTCCACGTTCGAGCTGGTGACCGAGGACGGCCAGAAGCTGCAGTTCCCGGGCACCGTGCAATACAAGGTGCGCGCACCAAACGGGCTGCAGCTGGACGTGCGCAGCGACCGCAAGGAGCGGCAGCTCTTCTACGACGGCAAGACGCTGACCGTGTACGGCCCGCGCAACAAGTACTACGCAAGCGTCGACGCGCCGCCGACCATCACGGAGCTGCTGTCCAACGCCACCGATCGTTACGGCATCGAACTGCCGCTGGCGGACCTGTTCCTGTGGGGTACGGGCCAGGCGCCGGTCTCGGCGCTGACGTCCGCCGTGTTCGTCGGGCCCGCGCGCATCGACGGCACGGTGACCGAGCATTACGCGTTCCGCCAGCCGGGTGTGGACTGGCAGGTCTGGATCGAAACCGGCGCCAAGCCGCTGCCCCGCCGGCTGGTGATCACCACCACCGATGATCCCGCGCAGCCGCAGTACGCGAGCACGTTGAAGTGGAACACCGACGCGAAGCTAGGCGACTCGACCTTCACCTTTACTCCGCCGAAGGATGCGCATCGCATCGAACTGGTCGAAGTGGACGTGGTCGCCGTCGGGGAGGATTCGCCATGAGCATCCGTCATGCCACGTTGGGTGTTTGCCTCGGCCTGTTCGGCGGCGCGGCCGCATTGCTTGCAACGAGCTTCGATGCCGACGCGGGCCCGCGTGCACGCGGCGCCGCGCGTACCAGCATCAATCACGGCGGCGGCGCGGCGCATGCGAGTGCAGCAAATCGCGGCGCGCACACGGCGAACGTCAATCGCAGCGCGGCGGCCAACCGCACCGCGAACGTGAATCGCAACACCAACGTCAACCGCAATACCAACATCAACCACAACACCAACATCGATGTGCACAACGACATCGACATCGATGTGGACGACCACTGGCACAACGACTGGTACGACGACCATCCGGTCGCGACCGCGGCGGCCGTGACCGGTGCGGTGGCGCTGACCGCCGCCGCAGTGGGCTCCATCGTCAACTCCGTACCGCCCAGCTGCGTGACCACGGTCGTCAACGGCATCGCCTACCAGCAATGCGGCAGCACCTGGTACCAGCCCCAGTACGCGGGCACGCAGGTGCAGTACGTCGTCGTCAATCCGCCCAACTGATCCAGCACCGTCGTCGACCGGAGGATCCCCCATGCGTGCGTTTCCGGTGTTGTCTGCAGGTCTCGTGATCGCCCTGGCCGGATCCTCGGCGTTGTCGCTGCATGCACGAGTCACCGTGCCGGCCGTGGCACTCGCGCAGGCCGCCAATGCGGCCGCATCCGATGCCCGCATCGATGCGCGCCCGTTCCCGCGCGATTTCACGGTGCGGGGAACGTCTTTCAGCGTGCACCAGCCGCAGTTCGACAGCTGGCAGGGCAATCTGCTGAAGGGCCGTTTCGCGATGTCGGTGAAGACCGGCACGCGCAGCGGCCCCGACGGCAAGTCGCAGGACACGTCCGATTACGGCGTGGTGCAGTTTCAGGCGCGCACGCAGGTGGACAAGGATGCGCGCGCGGTGGTGCTGACCGACCTGCAGCTCACCGGCGCGAGCTTCCCGACCGCCAGCGACAAGCAGGCGCATTACCTGGAACTGGCACGCGAGCAGCTCAAGCAGCGTTCGACGTTGACCATCTCGCTGGACCATCTGGAATCGGCGATGGCCATTGCCGCCGTCGATGCGAAGCAACCTCCATCACTGCCGGTGCGCAACGATCCGCCGGAAATCCTGTTCGCCACGCAGCCCGCCGTGCTGGTCGTCGTCGACGGCCAGCCGGCGATCAAGCCCAGCGGCGTGGCCGGCGTGCAGCGCGTGATCAACAGCCGCTCGCTGCTGCTGCAGCAGGGCAACAGTTTCTATACGTACATCGGCGGCCATTGGGCGAAGGCGCCGACGCTCAACGGCCCGTGGAGTCCGGCCGCGAGCGTGGACGCATCGCTGACCAGTGCGATGAAGCAGGCCGTGCAGGCCAAGCAGGTCGATACGCTCGACAACCCGCCACCGGCTCTGCAGCAGGCCTTCGCCGGCGGCAAGCTGCCCGACATCTTCGTGCGCACGCATCCGGCCGAACTGATCTCGGTGCAGGGCGAGCCGCAGTTCGTCGCCATTCCCGGCACGAAGTTGAGCTACATCGACAACACCGGCGCGGACGTCTTCATCGACGCCGCTGCGGACAACGCATGGTACGTGCTGGTGTCCGGACGCTGGTTCACCGCACCGGGCAGCAAGGGACCGTGGACGTACGTGGCGCCGTCGAAGCTGCCGGCGGAGTTCGCGAAGATTCCGCCGGACAGCCCCAAGAGCGGCGTGCTGGCGTCGATTCCAGGCACGCCGGAAGCGAAGGAGTCGCTGATCGCCAACGACATCCCGCAGACGGCGACGGTGCGCAAGGACCAGGCGAAGCTGACGGTCACCTACGACGGCGCGCCGCAGTTCGCGCCGATCGCGGGCACTTCGCTGCAGTACGCGCGCAACACGCCCGTGCCGGTGATCCACGCCGGGAACGCGTATTACGCGGTGGACAAGGGCGTGTGGTTCACCGCGACCTCGCCCACGGGGCCGTGGTCGGTCGCCACTTCCGTGCCGGCCGAGATTTACGGCATACCGACCAGCTCGCCGCTGCATTACGTGACCTACGTGCGCGTGTACGGCAGCAACGGCGACGAAGTGTATGTCGGTTACACGCCGGGCTATTACGGCACCGTGGTCACCGACAACGTCGTCGTGTACGGCACGGGCTATGCGTGCGACCCGTGGGTCGGCGCGTACTGGTATGGCTGCCCGGCCACGTACGGCATGGGCGCGTATTTCGGCTGGAACCCCTGGGTGGGATGGACCTTCGGTCTGGGCTGGGGCTGGTACGACGGCTGGTACGGCCCGTACAGCCCCTGGTGGGGCCCGTGGTACGGCCCGGTCTATCCGTACGGCTGGTGGGGCGGCGGTGCCGCGGCCTGGAACGTCTACGGGCACTGGGGCAATGCGGCGGTGCGCGGCACTGCGGCGGCGTGGGCCGATCCGTGGACGGGCAACGTGGGACGCGGCGCGCGTGGCGGCTATTACAACGAAGCCACCGGCGGTCGCGGCATGGGCCGCGCCGGCGTCAACACCAACGTCTATACCGGCACGACCACGGCCGGCGCGCAGGGCATCCGCTATAACCCGCAGACCGGGCGCGTCATCGCCGGCGGTGGTGCGGCCGCGGTGAATCCGTACACCGGGCAGGCCGCGCGCGCCGGCGAGCGCACCGTGGTCAACACCAACACCGGACGCGTGACGCAGGCCGCCGGTGGCGCCGCGGTCGGCCCGAACGGCGCGGCCGGCGCGGGCGCATTCAACAGCCAGGGCGAGCGCGTCGATGCGAAGGGCGCCGGCGGCTTCCACTACAACGCCGACACCGGAACGCTGCACCGCGGCGGCGTGGTCGACGTCAACGACAACGTGTACGCCGGGCACGACGGCAACGTCTACAGGCACGACGAGAACGGATGGACGCAGGTCGAGCGGCCAGATCGCTCGCAAAACCTGGCCGGACAGACGCGGCAGAACGTGCCGTCGGATCTCGATCGTGATCGCTTCGCACGCGAACGCGGCGACGAGCGCATCCACGGCGGAAGCGGCGCGATGAATCCCGCCGCGTTCCAGCGGCAGGGCGGCGGCATGGAGCGTCCGGCCGGCGGCTTCAACCGTCCCGCGGGCGGCTACCAGCGACCGGTTGGCGGCTTCCGCCCCGGCCTGGGCGGTGGCGGCTTCCGCGGTGGCGGCTTCCGTCGCCGGTGACCTTCGAAAGGATGAGGAGCGATTCGATGAAGATGGGTCTGTTCGTCTGCGTGGGCGTGGCCGTGACGGCCATGTTCGCGGCCGCACCCGCGCATGCCACCGAAGGCGCGCTGGGACGCACGATCACCGGTACCAACATCACGTCCTTCGCGGGCGTCGTGCCGCCGACGCCGGGCTTCAACCTGCTGGTCGGCTACGCGCATTACGCGGGCGAGATCAGTGGCGAGCGCCAGGCGCCGGTCGGCAACCTGCTCACCGTCGGCATGGATGCGACGTTCGACATGCTCTCCTTCACCGGCATGTACGTGTGGGATACAGGCGAAGGACGATGGAACTTCGCGTCGATGGCGACGCTGCCCGTTGCACAGCTGGCCGTGGAGGCGGACGTGGCGCTCGGTCCCATCAGCGGATCGCGCAGCGACAAGGCGGACTGGGACATCTTCGATCCGTTCTTCGCGCCGATCATCGCCGGCTACCACTTCGACCAGACGCACCACATTACGCTGGCGCTCTACGTGTACAGCGACTGGGGCAGCTACGACCCGAATCGCCTGGCCAACCTCAGTCTCAACAACTGGACGTTCTCGCCGACGGTGGGCTACACGGCGCTGATGCAGAAGGGCACGCTGGAGTTCAGCACGCTCGCCGCGGTCGACTTCTACACCGAGAACGACGCCACCGATTACCAGAACGGAGCGGTGTTCCGGCTCGACACGCTGCTCATCAAGCGCTTCGCGAACGGCTGGGGCGTCGGCGGTGCCGGCGGCTGGATCTACCAGCTGGAAAAGGACGAAGGCCCCACTGCCGACCGGCTCGACGGCTTCAAGGGCCACGCGCTCGCGCTCGGTCCCATCGTCACCTACAGCCACAAGTGGGACGGCGGGCAGGTGGAGTTCTCGGCGCGCTGGATGGCGGAGTTCGACGTGCGGCGACGCCTCGACGGCGATCCGCTGATGGTGACCGCGACGGTGACGTTCTGACGGCATCTTCCCTACGGATGGAATCCAGATGAAGCGACATGCACGACAGGCCATCGGCGCCCTGGCACTGGCGACGTTCGCGTCCCCGCTCTGCGCGCAGGAGAGCGCGGACGAGGTGGCGAAGAAGCTCTCCAACCCGGTCGCCGCGATGATCAGCATTCCGCTGCAGTACAACGCGGACTTCGGTTACGCGAACGACGGCAGCAAGCACACGCTCAACATCCAGCCGGTCATTCCCGCGTCCATTTCGGAGGACTGGAACCTGATCACGCGCGTCATCGTGCCGGTGATCTACCAGGACGACGTGTTCGGCGAATCCGGCAGCCAGTTCGGGTTCGGCAACGTCACGCCCACCTTCTTCTTCTCGCCGAAGCAACCGACCTCCGGCGGCGTGACCTGGGGCCTGGGACCGGTCTTGCTGCTGCCCACCGCGAGCGACGACCTGCTCGGCGTGGACGAATGGGGCGCCGGTCCCAGCGTGCTGGTGCTCAGGCAGTCTGCGCACTGGACGGTCGGCATGCTGGCCAACCACATCTGGTCCTTCGGCGGTTCGGCCAACGATCCGGACATCAGCAACACGTTCCTGCAGCCGTTCTTCGCACGCCAGTTGCCGGGCGGGCGCACGCTGACCTTCAACTCCGAGTCGACGTATGACTGGGAAAACCAGCAATGGACCGCGCCCGTCAACGTCGTGTACTCGAAGGTGACGCGCATCGGAGGCCAGACCATGAGCTTTGCCGGCGGCGTGCGCGGTTACCTGGACTCGCCGCGCGGCGGCCCGGACTGGGGCGTGCGCCTGGTGGTGACCTTCCTGGTGCCGGAGAAATGAGCATGCGGAGGTGGTCGCGCTGGCTCGCGGGAACCATGTCATGCATCGCGCTCACCGCCGCTTCGGCGAACGCTCAGGAACCCGCATCGGCGCAGACGAACCCACCGGCAGCACAACAAGACGCACCCGCCAGGGAAAGCCTGGGCAGCCTGCTGCACGACCCGAAGGACCACAAGTTCGACATGTCGCGGTGGCTGCTGGAACACAAAGGCTTCCTGCCGGTGCCCATCGTCATCAGCGACCCTGCGGTGGGTTACGGCGGCGGTCTGGCGCTGGCGTTTTTCCATCGGCCCGAGGGCGCGGCCACCACGCGTACCACGGCCGACGGCCGCCAGCAGATGGTGCCGCCCAACATCTTCGGCGGCATGGCGATGAAGACCGAGAACGGCAGCCACGCGTATGGCGCCGGCGCGATGCTGCACTTCAAGGACGACCGCTGGCGCTACACCGGCGGCATCGCCAAGGCGTCGATGAACCTCGACTTCTACACGCCGGGCCGGCTCTTCGAACCGGTGGCGATCGGCTACAACACCGACGGCATCATGTCGTTCCAAAAGGTGTCGCGACGGCTGGGCGAACAGGAGTTGTTCCTCGGCGTGTCGTGGATCTACATGGACCTGGACCTGTCGTTCGACGTGGAGTCGGACCGCGGCCTGTTCACCGACAAGGAAGTAACCGAGACCTCGTCTGGTCTCGGGCTCTCGCTGCAGTACGACCAGCGCGACAACTCGTTCACGCCCAACAGCGGCTGGCTGGGGATGATCGAGGGCAACTTCTACGACGACGTCATCGGCAGCGATACCACGTTCCAGAGCTATCGCAGCCACGCCTACGGCTACCTGCCACTGGCAAGCCAGCGCTTCGTGCTGGCCGGACGCGTCGACGCTCGCTGGGCCAATGGCGACATTCCGTTCTACCGGCTGCCGTACATCGATCTGCGCGGCATCGGCTCGGCACGCTACCAGGACACGCGCGCGGCGACGGTGGAAAGCGAGCTGCGCTGGAACGTGACGCCGCGCTGGGCGCTGATCGGATTCGCCGGCGCGGGCCGCACCTGGGGCCGCCACAACAGTTTTGGCGATGCGCAGAGCCAGGTCGCCAAGGGCGTGGGCGTGCGCTACCTGATCGCCAGCATGCTGGGCCTGTATACGGGCGTGGATTACGCCTTCGGGCCGGAGGACGACACCGTCTACATCCAGGTCGGCAGCGCCTGGCGTTGAGCGTCATTGCGCCCGGCGCGGGCCGTCGGGCCGCTTCCCGGCCTCACCGCCACGACGTTCGCGTGCGGCACGGGCCAGCTCCTCGTATTCGCGCCGCAGCTTGTCCAGGTCTTCCTGGTCCAGTTCTTCCAGATCCAGCAGCGTGTTCTGCGCGCGCTTCGTCGCGCGGATCAGCTCGTCGAGCTTGATCTGGATCGCCTCGGTGTCGCGGTTCTGCGTGTTCTGGATCAGGAACACCATCAGGAACGTGACGATGGTCGTGCCGGTGTTGATGACCAGCTGCCAGGTGTCGCTGAAGCCGAACAGCGGTCCCGACACCAGCCACACCAGGACCACGCCGGCCGCCAGTCCAAAGCACGACGCACGCCCGGTCCATCGCGCCGCGTGCTTGGCCAGATTGCTGTGCCAGTCCATACATGGATCACCGTGTGAATTGCACGCAACATCCGTTGCCGGGCCGAAATTCCACGTGAATGCGCGATGTGCCGGGCACCGTCGTTGCGACGGCGCCATCACGCCGCGTTACGAGGGCGACGTCTTATCGTCCGCGCATCGGCAACAACGCGCAGGAGCACGCCATGCTTCCTCAGGACAGAAAAGATCCGCCGCTGGACGACGAAGGCAACAAGGGCCAGCCGGAAACCGAAGATCCCCGCGAGCGTGAGAAGCGCAAGCAACACGAAAGCGAGAACCAGGACCAGGCGCTGGAGGAAACCTTCCCCGCCAGCGATCCGGTGTCGCCGTTCGTACCCGCCAAGGCCCCGGACTGAACGGCACGATGCCGGCACCGTCCGCGCAGTCCACGAGGCCGGCGTCCCAGTCGGGCACGCGGCACGATCCGGGCGGCTGCGTTCTGGAACTGCTGCGTCGCACCTCGCGCAGCGAACATGAAGCCGCCACGGGCCGCTGGGTGGGCGAACGCCTGGCGACCCTGCTGGGCTTCCGTTACGCCGGCCTGTACTCGCCCGAGAACGCGGTGTGCGGACCGATCTACCTGATCCCCGACCGCACCTTGCTGGTGGACGAAGCCCGCGCGCTCGGCATCGCGACGGCGCGCGACCTGCTGGGCGGCGTGGTGCCGCACGACTTCGTCGGCACCAAGGCAATCACGCATCCGCTGCTCGACGATGCGCGTGCGATTCCACCGGGCTGGTCGCATGGACTGGCACGCGCGATCGCGGACGTCACCCTGCCCGGCTGGTCCGCGTTCGACCTGGACGACGCGGCGCAAGCCGGTCGTGCGCTGCTGGCGCAGGGCCTGCCCGTGCGCATCAAGCCGGGCGACGTGATGGGCGGTCATGGCCAGTCGGTGGCAAAGAACGAGAAGGAACTCGATGTCGCAATCGCCGGGCTCGATCGCGCGGCGATCGGCCGCGCCGGCGTGGTGCTGGAGCTGAACCTCAAACCGGTGAAGACCTACAGCGTAGGCGTGCTCGAAGTCGGGCCGCATCGCATGGCGTACTTCGGCACGCAGCGCCTGGTGCAGAACCACGAGGGCGCGGCCGTATACGGTGGTTCGTCGCTGGCATGCCTGCGCGGTGGCCTGGACGAGCTGACGCACGCGCTGTCCGAAGAGGCCGAGCGCCGCGTCCTGCAATGCGCCATGCGCTACGACGAGGAAGTGCAGCGCGCGTATCCGCAGGTGTTCGCCTCGCGCCGCAATTACGACGTCGCGCTCGGCGTGGACCCTTCCGGCATGCCGCGTTGCGGCGTGCTGGAGCAGTCCTGGCGCATCGGGGGCGCGACGCCGGCGGAATTGCTCGCGCTGGAAGCGATGCACCTGGACAACCGCCTGCAGCGCATCCAGGTGTCGACGCACGAGGTGTACGACATCGTGGATCCGCCGCTGGGCGCGCAGGTGTCGTTCCGCGGCGACGATCCGGCAGCGGGCCGCATGACCAAGTACGCCATCGTGGACACGCAGGACGATCCGCATGGACGTTAGGCTGGAAACGGTGGAACTGTCCGTCGACGACGACCGCATCGGGGGCACCGTGCTTTCGCCTCCGCCGCGACTGCCGGGTGTGCTGTTCGTGCACGGCTGGGGCGGCAGCCAGGATCACGACCTCGTGCGTGCGCGCGAGGCCGCCGGCATCGGCTGCGTCTGCCTGACGTTCGACCTGCGCGGCCACGAAAGCACGGCGCGGCAGTGGGAACACGTGAACCGCCCGCAGAACCTGGCCGACCTCAAGGCAGCCTACGACTGGCTTTCCGCACGACCCGACGTCGATCCGTCGGCCATCGCGGTGATCGGCATCAGCTATGGCGGCTACCTTGCCGCACTGCTCACCTCCGAGCGGCCGGTGCGCTGGCTCGCCCTGCGTTCGCCGGCCATCTACCGGGACGAAGGCTGGGAGCTGCCCAAGCTGCAGCTGCACATCGACACCAACCTGCCCGATTACCGCCAGCGCAAGCTGCGCTGGCAAGACAACCGCGTGCTGCGCGCCTGCGCCGCCTATCGCGGCGACGTGCTGCTGGTCGCGGCCGAGAACGACACCATCGTGCCGCACCCCGTAGTGGAGAACTACGCCGCGGCGTTCATGCATGTGCGATCGCTCACGCGCCGCGTGATCGAGGATGCCGACCACGCGTTCTCGCAGAAGCCGGCGCAGAAGGCCTACACGACGCTGCTGATCAAGTGGCTGGCCGAGATGATCATGGGCGCGCGCGAGGAAGCGGCGGGGGTGAAAGTGCGCGAGCGGAAGCAGCAGCCGTCCGGGGCTACGGTGTAGGCCGGATTCGGATGGCCGTGGGGTTCCCGTTTCCGTGTCGGCCGGACGAGCGACAAGACAATGGCTGCGTAACATATCGCTATGTGCGCGGCATTGCGGCCTTACTGGCGCGACGCGACTGGCTCCGGATCGCCCTGCCCGGCCGTCCTTGGCCGGGCGTTCGCCAGACGCGCGGCAGTGCCGCGCAGCGGTCTGGCTTACCCGTACGGTCCGCCCATCACGGGAAGCACGATGCCGTTGACGTACGACGCGCACACCGGCGCAGCCAGGAACACGTATGCCGGCGAAATCTCTTCCGGCTGCGCCGGTCGGCGCATGTCGCTGGATTGGCCGAACTTCGCGACGTCTTTCGCAGGCCGGTCTGCAGGATTCAGCGGTGTCCACACCGGTCCCGGCGCAACGGCGTTCACACGGATGCCGCGATCGAGCAGATTGCTCGCCAGCGATTTGGTGAAGGCATGGATCGCGCCCTTGGTGGCGGAGTAGTCCAGCAGTTCCTTGCTGCCGAACAGCCCCGTCTCGGATCCGGAGTTGATGATGCAGGCACCGCCCTGCATGTGCGGCAGCGCCGCGCGCGCCATGTGGAAGTAGCCGGCGATGTTGGTCTGCAGGGTTTCCTGCAGGTGTTCCTCGCTCAGCTCCTCCAGCGATTTCGTGTGCAGCTGGAAGGCCGCGTTGTTGACCAGCACGTGCAGCCCGCCGAAGGCTTCGACGGTGGCCGCCACCGCGCGTTCGCAGAAGCGTGGATCCTTCACGTCGCCGGGAATCAGCAGGCAGCGCTGGCCTTCCTTCTGCACGGCCTTGCTCGTTTCCTCCGCGTCCTCGTGCTCGCTGAGGTACACGATCGCCACGTCCGCGCCCTCGCGCGCGAACAGCACCGCCACCGCGCGGCCAATTCCAGAGTCGCCACCCGTCACCAGCGCGACGCGTCCTTCCAGTTTGCCGCTGCCGCGGTAATCCGGCGCCAGATAGCGCGGACGCGGATCGAGTTCGTGCTCGTGCCCCGGTTTGTCCAGGTGCTGCGGCGGCAGTGGATTCTCCGGCTGGCGGCGTTCGCCGGCCTGCACCGCGCTCTTCTTCGCCGCCTTCTTCGCCTTGTCGCGTGCGTCGACCTGTGTCTGGATGGAACGCTGCCGCGCCGCGGTGGCTTCCGCGCCGGACGCGGGTTTCTTTTCCTTTGCCATCTCGTCTCCCGCTCACACAAGCGCCCGGGCGAAGCCGCCCGGGCGCATTTACCGGACCACGGTGTTACTTCGTGCCGCCCTTGGCGACCTTCAGTCCGCTGGAGTCGACGCTCTTCACGCCCTTGATGTTCTTCGCCACGGACACGGCCTTGTCGGCCTCGGCCTTGCTGGAAACGGTACCGCTGAGCTTCACTGTGCCGTTGGTGGTATCCACGTCGATGGTCGTACCGGGCACGTCGGACGTGGCCATCAGGTCGGCCTTCACCTTGGTGGTGATCCAGGTGTCGTTGACGGGCTGCGCGGAATCGCCCTCTTCCTCGGCTTCGGTCGTCTGCGGACGGTCCTGCGCGCTGGCAAGCATCGGCACGGACGCCATCAGCGCAGTTGCGCCAAACAGGGCAGCAAACACTTTCGCATTCGCACGGATCTTCATACGCATCCTCCCATTAAGGTGCCGCCAGTTTGTGCACGCTTGCGTATCGCGACGTGAAAACACCGATAGCCGCCTGTTCCGCAACAGGTGGCGTTCACCGAGGCGAAACCGATGTGACGCGGCGAGGGGGAGGCACTCGCCGTCGTACGACGCGCGCGCATCAGCATCGGACCGGCAGGAGCCCACGGATGGCCGCCCCACCCGCCGCCCGGCACGAATGAGCCGGCCCCACGGGGCAGATCGCCCGGCGCGGTAAACTGCCCGCATGAAGATTTTCAAGGTATTCACCCTGGAAGCCGCACACCGGCTTCCCAACGTGCCGCCGGGGCACAAGTGCGCGCGCCTGCACGGCCACAGCTTCCGCGTCGAGATCCACGTGGAGGGCGACATCGATCCGGACGCCGGCTGGGTGATGGACTTCGCCGACGTGAAGACGGCCTTCCAGCCGCTCTACGACCGGCTCGACCATCACTACCTCAACGACATCGAAGGCCTCGAGAACCCCACCAGCGAACGCCTGGCGGTGTGGATCTGGGAGCGCCTGAAGCCCGAGCTTCCGCTGCTGTCGGAAGTCGTCGTGCACGAGACGTGCACCTCGGGATGCAGTTATCGGGGGTGAGCGACCGCGCGCCACTGGCGCGCGGTCGCGAACGCCCGTCCATGGATGGACGGGCCGGGCGCTCCGAAGCCCGCTGCGCAACGCCATGGATGGCGGCGGTTGCTCCACCGCAGGCGAGCTTGCCTTTGCCTCTGCTCGTCATTCCCGCGAAGGCGGGAATCCCCCTAGGCCCGCTGCAAGGCTGAGGGACAGGTCCTGAGCCGGGAGTGGGAGTGCGCTCGCGTTACGGGCCTGGATCCCGGCCTTCCCCGGATGACGGTGGGAGGATGAGTGTCTCGCCGACCACTACTCACCTTGTGGCAACAACGCCGCCACCCACTTCAGCTTGCGGCAGCAACAACACCTGCTCACTTCACCTCCGGCCGCAGCAGCGAGCCGAACGTCAGGTACCACGAGCTCTCGCCCTCGTCGTTGCCGCCGTAGGCCAGGAACATCGGCCCCAGCGGCGTGCTGAAGCCGACGAAAAGGCTGCCCGCGACGATCAGGTCGTCCGTGTTCACCTCCTCCCGTAACGGCCACACGTTGCCGGTCTCCAGGCTGGCACCGACGTACATCGGCAGCGAGAACAACCGGCTGGTGTTGCCCGTGCGGCGGTACATCACGGCGCGGGCCAGTACCGTCTGGCTGCCGAACAGCGCGCGCTCGTCGAAACCGGAGAGGTTGAGGAACCCGCCCAGGAATCCCTGCGTCTGGAAGAAGTTGTCGTCTTCCAGCGCGCTGTGCAGGTGCGCGCCAAGCAACAGGTGGTAGCGGCCCCACGCCTGCGCCCAGTCCGCGGTGACGCTGGCCACGTTGCCTTCGACGTTGGCTCCCATCGTTTCGTAGTAGGTCTCCAGGTCCGCGCTCACGCGCAATCCCTGCGTGGGGAAGTTCACGTTGTCCAGCGTGTCCCACGTGGCGTTGTAGAACACGCCGGCGTACTCCTCCTTGGTGCCGGTGAAATCGCTGGGGTTGCCGATGAGCAGGTCGCCGCGATCGCGGCCGCGCACCAGCGCCGCACTGACGCGCCACTCCGGTTGCGGCGTCAGCCCCGCCTCGATCGATACCTGCCGCCGATTGATGCGAAACTCGGCCAGCTGGTCGCCATCAATCCATAGCGGCAACGACTCGTTGCGCAGTTCCAGCGACGGCTGCAGGTAAAATGCCCCGGTCTGGCCGAACGGCTGGTAGTACTCCGACAACAGTCCGGTTATGCGGCCCAGTCGCAGTACGTTGCGCCACTCAGCGCCCAGGTCGTTGATGTCGTTGAAGGTCAGTTCGGCCGAGACCATGTAGTTGTTGCGGCCGTTGAAGTTGTCGTCCAGCTGGAAACCCAGCTTGCCGAAGGCGGACCACGGCTTCTCCGCCGGGATGATCTCCAGACCGTGTTCTCCGTCGCGCTCGACCAGGCGGTAGTCAATCTGCTGGAAGCGGCCATCGCCGTAGGCCGTGCCGATGGTCTTCTCGACGCGCTCGGATTCGTACGGCTTGCCCAGGTTGTCGGCGACGGCGCGTTCGACCTGGCGCATGGCCGAGGGCGAACGCCCGTGCACGACTTCCAGGAACGACACGAGCTTGGGATCGAATTCGCGCCGCTGCTGGCGTGCGCGGTGCGCGGCATACGTCGCCTCGTCCACCGAGAACCTGCGCAGTTGCGGCAATGCCGCCTCCGCTGCGCGCTCGCCAATCGCGATGGCCTCTTCGCCACGGTCGAACTGCGCGGCGGTGATGTCGCCGAGTTCGGGGCGGATGAGCACGTCGTCCTCGTCCAGCGAATCCAGCATGCGCCGCGTCTTCTCGGTCATCAGCGCCGAGATCATCTGGTCCATGATCACCAGCGGATTGGTCAGCGCTTCCTCCTTGTGCAGCGGCGAGCCGACGTCGACCACGATCAGGTGCTGCGCGCCCATCTCGCGCACCACGTCCACCGGCACGTTGTCGACCATGCCGCCGTCCACCAGCAGGCGGTCGCCCACCCGCACCGGCGCGAACGCGCCCGGCACCGACATGCTCGAGCGGATCGCCAGCGCCAGGTCGCCGTCGGAGAACACCACCTTCTCGCCGGTCACGATGTCGGCTGCGACGGCTCGGAAAGGAATGGGCAGCTGGTCGAAATCCTGCACGTCCCACGTCGACACCGTGAGGCGGCGCATCAGCATCAGCAGCTTCTGTCCCTGCACGATGCCCACCGGCAGCACGACGCGGCCGTCGACGTAGCCGATCTCCAGGTTGAGCAGGTAGCGGAAGTCGCTGTCCTTGCGCCGCATCGGCTGGCCCGGCCGCGGCGGGTCGTCGACGAACATGTCCGCCCAGTCGATGGTGCGGATCAGGTCCTCCATCTCCGCCGGCGTGAACCCGGTGGCATAGAGCCCGCCGACGATCGATCCCATGCTGGTGCCGGCGACGTGGCACACCGGGATGCGCTCGCGTTCGAGCACCTTGAGCACGCCCACGTGCGCGGACCCGCGCGCTCCGCCGCCGCCCAGCACCAGACCGACACATCCAGGCTCGGCCGCGACGGGCGCGGGTGCCGTCTGCTGCGCCATGGACGGCATCCAATACCCGGCAAGGAGCAGGCCTGCAAGGAACAGGAAGGCCCGGCTGAGCCATCTCCGGGCTGGAGGAGACGGCATAGCAGGTCGGAAACAGGCGTCGTCGGGCGGAATCATCGTCTCGTCATCCTTTTGCGTGATTCTCCGGCCGGCCGGCGCGGCGGCTCGATTCTGCCATCCGCCCGTGACTCCCCCAACGGGACCTGAGCCGCATTCCCGTCTTGTTGCACCGCAACAAAACGTGGGTTATGCTGCACCGCACAATCCGACCTCCCTCCCGGATTGCCCCAGGAGTCCGCCATGTACCAGCCGTTCAACGAACAGTTCGCCGCCGCGACGCGTCAGTTCGCGGACACGGCCGCACAGGTCAACCGCCTGGCGCTGGACAACGCCGAGGCCGTGTTCGGCCTGCAGCTGTCGGCCATCGAGGATCGCGTCAACGCGACCTTCGCCTTCCTCGGCGAAGCCGCCGAAGCCCGCGATTTCGATTCCCTCAAGACGCTGTGGCCGAAGGGCGCGCAGATCGCCCGCGAGAACCTCGAGCGCGGCATCGCCACCGGCCAGGAAGTATTCGGCCGCAACCTCAAGACCCACGGTGCGATCACCGAACTGGCCAAGTCGCAGTTCGAAGCCGCCGCCCGCGGCGTGCAGGCCGGCGTCGAGACGACCGTCAAGAACGCCACCAAGCCGGCGGCCGCCAAGTAACGATTTCGATTTCTCTCTTCTAATTTCCGTCTCTCTCCCGCCACCCCTCCCGGCGGTACTGGAAAGCCCGGCAGCGATCCTGCCGGGTTTTTTGTTGCCTGCGCGAAGCCGCAGTACGCAAGCCGAACAAGGCGCATCGCCGCGCCCGCGCCGCTCGCCTTCAATTCCCTCCCGGACATCCACCGGCCCCGCGAGTTGCGCCGTGGTCGCGCCGCACCTAGGCTTCGGCTGGCCGCGCACGTCCGCGATGGCGCGGTGAACGATGGGGATCGTTCGGGGCTCCGCAGAGCTTCATCACAATCAGGGGAGAAGCATGGGAAAGCCTTGGATGTTCCTGTTGGCCGCGTGCGTGCTCGCGTTGACGACGGCCCTGCCCGTCGCGGCGCAGGGGAGCGACGCGGATCCGTTGGCCAAGTTGCCGTGGCAGGTGGGTCCGACCAAGGGCCAGGTGGGCAACCGCGCCACGATCGACGTGCCGGACGGTTACGTGTTCCTGGGCGCGGACGGCACGCGCAAGCTCAATGACCTGATGGAGAACCCGCCCACCGGCGCGGACGAGTACACGATCGCACCGCAGGACCTGCGGTGGTTCGCCTATTTCACCTTCGATGAAGTGGGCTACGTGAAGGACGACGACTCGCTCGATGCCGAGGACCTTCTTTCATCGATCAAGAAAGGCACCGAACAGTCGAACGAGGAACGTCGCAGCCGCGGCTGGGACACGATGACCATCGACGGCTGGAGCTTCAAGCCGCAATACGACAAGCAGCTCAACTCGCTGGAGTGGGCCATCCTCGCCCACGCCGACCAGTCCAAGCACAAGATCGTGAACTACAACACGCGGCTGCTCGGTCGCCGCGGCGTGATGCAGGTGATCGTGGTGTCCGATCCGGAAGGGCTGGACAAGGCGGTCGCGCAGTTCAAGTCGCTGATGCCCGGCTACGCCTACAACGACGGCGAGAAGTACGCCCAGTTCAAGGAAGGCGACCATATCGCCGAGTACGGCCTGGCGGCGCTGGTCACCGGTGGTGCGGCGGCCGTGGCGTCCAAGAAGGGCTTCTTCGCCGCGATCGCAGTCTTCCTGGCCAAGATGTGGAAGCTGTTGTTGATCGGCCTGGTCGCGGTCGGCGCGGCCATCCGCAAGCTGTTCAGCGGAAAGGACTCGTCCGCACGATGAACCTGCCGATGGAGGTCCTGTTGGTGGCGGGTGTGTACGCCCTCTACCTGCAGGACTCCGCGCTGCTGCTGCATTACGACGAGGTCGTGCTGACGCACGGCCGACGGTGGACGGCATCCGTCGGCGGACCGCTGGAGTTCCGCGGCCGCCGACTGCATCTGCCCGATCCGTGGACACCCACCCGGGCTATCTTCCGCGCCAGCTGGCTGGGCGAGCCGACCGGCGGGCGGCGAACACAGCGGCCGCATTTCCTCGCCGCCTTGCGCGCCGTGCATCCCGGTTGTCGCGCGTTGTGGGCCCTGATGCTGGTCGGACTGCCGCTGCTGCTGTGGGCATTCCCGCATCCGCTGGCGCTGCTTGCGCTGGCGGTGTCGATCTATGCGGTCACGCTGGGGCTCGCGATCCAGGTCTGGCGCTATCGGCGCGCGTTCGAACTGTCAGGGCGCGACGCGCTGTCGATGGGCTTCGAACTGCTGTGTTGCCCGCCGCATGCCATCAACGTGGTGCGGCGGCTATCGCTGCGGCGCGGGCTGGGCGAGGACGCGATGCACGTGGTGCGGCGCAGCCTCGACGACGACGACGCGCGCGAGGCCTGCCGGCAGATCCGCGAGCGCCTGTCGTACGCGTTCGATTTCCATGGGGAACGGCCCGATCTGGTGGCGGCGCGCCAGCGACTGGAGGAACAGGCATGAACTTCAACGAATGGGCTGTCGTCATCGGCGGCGGCGCTTTGGGTTACTGGCTCGTGGCGGTCATGTGGCCGCACCTGCGCGGCGGCCGCACCATGTCGGCGCCACTGCCCGCACTGGTCCAGGCACGGTTGTGGCACGACGAGCTGGGCGTATCGCGCGACGCCGACCGCGACACCATCGAGGCGGCGTATCGCGCGCGGCTCGACGAGCACCGGCCCGAACGCATCGCACAGCTCCCGGCGGAGCTGCAGGAGCAGGCGCATGCGCGCAGGATGAAACTGGAGCTTGCTTACGACGCGGCCCTTCGCGATCTGGAATGGCTGCGGCCGCGCACGGACTGAACGCTGCGCGATCGACTGCAACAAAAAAGCCCGCCATCACGGCGGGCTTCTTCGTTGCGGCGCGAGCGACGGTCAGGTCGCAGGTCGCGGCGCGGGTTCTTCCTCGTCGCGTTCGATCACCGGCTTCTCGTCCATCTTGTCGCCCAGCAGACGACGCACCGCGACGTAGAACACCGGAATCAGCAGCAGGCCCAGGAAGGTCGCGAAGATCATGCCGCCGATCACGCCGGTGCCGATCGCGTGACGCGAGTTGGCGCCGGCGCCGGTCGAGATGGCCAGCGGGAACACGCCCATGATGAAGGCGAACGAGGTCATCAGGATCGGGCGGAAGCGCAGGTGCGCGGCCTCGATCGTCGCCTCCCGCAGCGTCTTGCCGTGCTGGCGCTGCTCGATGGCGAACTCCACGATCAGGATCGCGTTCTTGGCCGCCAGACCGATCACGGTGATCAGGCCGATCTTGAAGTAGATGTCGTTGGGCAGGCCGCGCATCAGCGAGAACAGCACCGCGCCCAGCGCACCCAGCGGCACCACCAGCAGCACCGCCACCGGCACCGACCAGCTCTCGTACAGCGCCGCAAGGCACAGGAACACCACCAGGATCGACAGCGCGAGCAGCGCCGGCGCCTGGTTGCCGGACAGGATTTCCTGGTACGACTGGCCGGTCCAGTCGTAGCCGAAGCCTTCCGGCAGGTCGTTGTCGACGATGTTCTGCATGGCCGTCATCGCTTCGCCCGAGCTGTGGCCCGGGGCCTGCGAACCGACGATCTCCACCGCGGCGTAGCCGTTGTAACGGGTCAGCGATGGCGAGGCCATGATCCAGTGCGGCTTGACCACGTTCGACAACGGGATCATCGAACTGGTCTCGTCCTCGGCGTTGGTGGTCAGCGGGCTGGGCGTGTAGAAGCGCGTCAGCGATTCCGGACCGGTGCGGTACGGCGCGTCGGCCTGCATGGTCACGCGCTTCACGCGGCCGGCATCGACGAAGTCGTTGACGTACACCGGCGCCAGCATCAGCTGGATGGCGCTGTAGATGTCGCCCACCGACAGGCCCATCGACTGCGCCTGCACGCGATCGACGTCCAGGCGCAGCTGCGGCGATTCCTCCAGCGCGTTGGGACGCACCGCGGTCAGCGCCGGGTTCTGGCCCGCCTTGCCCAGCAGGATGTTGCGCGCGTCGGTCAGGGCCTCGCGGCCCTGGCCGGTGCGATCCTGCAGGTACATATCGAAGCCGCCGAACTGGCCGAGGCCGCTCACGGTCGGCAGGTTGATCACGAAGATCTGCGCATCACGGATGCCGAACAGCGCCATGTTTGCGCCCTGGATGAACTCCGAGGCGGTGACGTCGCGGTCGTCCCACGGCTTGAGGCGGATGAAGGCGATACCGACGTTCTCGCCCTGGCCGACGAAGCTGAAGCCGGCCACGGTGAAGATGCCGTCGAAGCCGTCCTGCTTCTGCATCGTCTCGCGCACCTGGTCCAGCACGGCGTTGGTGCGGTTGATCGTCGCACCCGGCGGCAGGTTGATCAGGGCGATGGCATAGCCCTGGTCTTCTTCCGGCAGGAAGCTGCCGGGCATGCGCGTGAACAGGAAGCCGCACAGCACCACCAGCAGGCCGAACACCATCATCCAGCGCGGCGTGTGCTTGATCGCGCTGCCGATGTGCCCGACGTAGGTCTTGGCGACCTTGTCGTAGTACTTGTTGAAGGTGCGGAAGACGAAGTTGTCGCGATGGTGGTCGGCCGTCGGCTTCAGCAGCGTCGCGCACAGCGCGGGCGTGAAGCCGAGCGCGAGGAACGCCGAGAAGAACATCGCCATGGCGATGGTGATGGCGAACTGCTTGTAGATCTCGCCGGCCGAACCGCCCTGGAACGCCGACGGGATGAACACCGCCGCCAGCACGACTGTGATCGCCACGACCGCGCCGCTGATCTGCGTCATCGACTTGCGCGTGGCCGCCTTTGGCGACAACCCTTCCTCGGTCATGATGCGTTCGACGTTCTCGATCACCACGATCGCGTCGTCCACCACGATGCCGATGGCCAGCACCATGCCGAACAGGCTGAGCTGGTTGATGGTGAAGCCGATGAAGTACATGCCCAGGAACGTGCCGAGCAGCGCGATCGGGATCACCAGCGTGGGGATCAGCGTGGCCCGGAAGTTCTGCAGGAAGATCAGCATCACCAGGAACACCAGCACGATCGCCTCGAACAGCGTCTTGATCACTTCCTTGATCGAGACGGCGACGAAGGTCGAGCTGTCGTACGGCGAGAACCACGTCACCCCGTTGGGGAACGTGGCCTGCAGTTCGTTCATGCGCGCGGTGACGGCTTCGGCCACGCCCAGCGCGTTGGCGCCCGGCGCCAGCTGGATCGCGAAACCGGCTGCGGGCTTGCCGTCCCAGCGGCTGTCGAAGCCGTAGGACGTCGCGCCCAGCCCCACACGCGCCACGTCGCGCAGGCGCACGGTGGTGCCGTCGGTGTTGGTGCGCAGGATGATGTTGCCGAACTGCTCGGGCGTGCTGAAGCGGCCTTCGGCCGACACGGTGGCGGTGAAGCCCTGGCCTTCCGGTGCCGGATCGGCGCCGATCTTGCCCGCCGCGAACTGCACGTTCTGCCCACGCACCGCCGCCAGCACCTGGCTGGCCGACAGGCCGAAGCCGCGCAGCTGGTCGGGGTTCAACCAGATGTTCATCGCGTATTCGCTGCCGAACAGCTGGGTGCTGCCCACGCCCGGCACGCGCGCGATCTGGTCCAGCACGCGCGAGGCGATGATGTCGCTGAGCGCGTCGCGGTCCATCGTGCCGTCTTCGGAACGCAGCGCGACCACCTTCAGGAAGCCGGCGTTGGCCTTGGCCACGACGACACCCTGCTGCGTCACTTCGGTCGGCAGGCGCGGGGTCGCCAGCGCGACCTTGTTCTGCACCTGCACCTGCGCGATGTCGGGGTCGGTGCCCGGCTCGAAGGTCAGCGTGATGTTGCTGCCGCCGCTGGAGCTGGACGAGGAGCTGAAGTAGACGAGGTTGTCGATGCCCGTCAGCTGCTGCTCGATGACCTGCGTGACCGCGCTCTCAGCCGTCTCGGCGCTCGCGCCGGGATACGAGGCCGACACCGTCACCTGCGGCGGCGCGATGCTCGGATAGGACTCCACGCCGAGGTTCAGGATCGCGAGCACGCCGCATAGCGAGATCAGGATCGCGATGACCCAGGCGAAGACCGGGTGGTTGATGAAGAATCTGGACATGGCGGGGGATTAGTCCTTCGAACCCTGGTCCTTGGCGGCCTGGTCCTTGCCGGCTTCGGCCTTCGCGGCCGCGGGTTGTGCCTGGCCGGCGGCATTCGCCGGGGTCGCCTTGGCAGGCTGGCCCGGCTGTGCGCGCTGCACGCCCGAGACGACCACCTGGTCGCCCGCGGTCAGGCCACTGGTCACGACCCAGTTGCCGCCCTGCTGGCGATCGACGGCCACGTCCTTGCGCGCCACCTTGCCGTCCGCGCCCACCACGAGCACATAAGCGCCCTTGGCATCGCGCAGCACGCCGGTCTGCGGCACCAGGAACGCGTTAGGCTGCAGGCCGAGCGTGGCCTTCAGCGTCACGAACGTGCCGGGCAGCAGGGTCTTGTCCGGGTTGGGGATGCGCGCACGCAGCGCGATCGCGCCGGTGGCCGGATCGACGATGTCGCCGGAGAAGTCCAGCGTGCCCTGGTGCTCGAACGGCGTGCCGTCCGGCAGCAGCACCTGCACCTTCGCTTCGCCCGCGCCGGTCTGGGCACGGCGGACGCGCTCCAGCTCGGAGACGCTGAGCGAGAAGTTCACGTACAGCTGGTCGATCTGGTCGACCGTGGTCAGCAGCGTCGCGGTGCCCTGGCCGACCAGCGCGCCTTCGGTCACCTGCTGCTTGCCGGCGCGGCCGCTGATTGGCGCCGTGACGGTGGCGTAGCCCAGGTTGATGCGGGCATTGGCCAGCGCGGCCTCGGCCTGCTTCACCGACGCGCCGGCACTGCGCTCGGCGGCCAGCGCGTTGTCCAGGTCCGACTGCGAGACGAACTTGTCCGGCGCCAGGCGACGCGCGCGATCGGCGGCGGCCTTCGCATTGGCGTAGTTGGCCTGCGCCGAGGCCAGCGAGGCCTGCGCCTGGCCGACCTCGGCCTGCAGCGGCGCCGGATCGATGATGAAGAGCACCTGCCCGGCCTTGACGTCGCTGCCTTCCTCATAGACGCGGCGCTGCAGCACGCCCGGCACGCGCGCGCGGACGTCGGCGCTGCGGAACGCGGCCACGCGGCCAACCAGATCCTTCTGCAGCGGGATGTCGGCCGGCTGGACCTTCACCACGCCGACTTCCGGCGGGGGCATGCCACCGCCCTGCTGGGCGTCATCCTTGCCGCCGCAGGCGGACAACACGAGGGCCAACGCGGCGGCCAACGCCACCGTGCGCAGGTTCTTGACCATGGGGGAAGACTCCGATTCCGTCATGTACGAGCGTTGCAGCTCAGATTGGTTCTAATTCCTATACCGATCAGTCTAACATTACGGATGAACGGCCCATCCCCCATTGGTCACGGGGGCAAGCGATCAGGCCGGTTCAAGCAAACCTGCAAGCCCAACGGGGTCGGGTGTATCACGGAATGGCAACCGGCCCCAGCACGGTACCGGCAGCCTGGACTTCAACAGCGTGAAGTTGTCGTCCGCCCGTTCCATGGCCGGGTCGATGTCGTTGGCGATCCAGCCCGCCAGAGGCAGCCCGTCGGCCTCGATGGCGCGGGCGGTCAGCCGCGCATGGTTGATGCAGCCCAGCCGCAGGCCCACCACCATCACCACCGGCAGACCCAGGGCGCGCACCAGATCGGCCTGTTCCAGCTTGGGGCCGAGCGGCGCCGCCCAGCCGCCCACGCCCTCGACCACCACGGCATCGGTCTGCGCGCGCAGGCGCGCGAAGGCCTGCAGCATCGGCTCCAGCCGCACCTCCACGCCTGCATCGCGCGCGGCCAGTTCCGGCGCCAGCGGCTGCGGCAAGGCGTATGGATTGACGTCCTCGTAGCGCGGTCGTGGATCGCTGGCCGCCTGCAGGGCCAGTGCATCCTCGTTGCGCCAGCCGTCGGCCGTCGCCTCGCAGCCGCTTGCCAGCGGCTTCATGCCGACCGCACGCAGCCCGCGATTGCGTAATGCGTGCACAAGCGTGGCGCTGGCGACCGACTTGCCGATGCCGGTGTCGGTGCCGGTCACGAACCAGCCACGGCTCACGGGCCGCCTCCGGGCGCCGCGTGCGCACTGTTAGACTGCGGGAAAGAGGCGCTCATGTTCACCAGCGAAAGTCTAAGCGGCACCAAGCCGGAACAGTACGAACAGCTGCTCGCGCAGGCGCGCGCGCTCGTCCATGGCGAGCGCGACCGCATCGCCAATGCGGCCAACCTGTCGGCCCTGGTCTACCACGCGCTGCCGGGCCTCAACTGGGCCGGTTTCTATTTCTTCGACGGCACCGAGCTGGTCGTCGGCCCCTTCCAGGGCCTGCCCGCTTGCGTGCGCATCCCGCTGGACAAGGGCGTGTGCGGTGCGGCAGCGTCGAGCCGGCAGACGCAGCGCATCCGCGACGTGCACGAATTCCCCGGCCACATCGCCTGCGATTCGGCCTCCAATTCCGAGCTGGTCGTACCGCTGGTGGCGGGCAATGGCGACCTGGTCGGCGTGTTCGACCTGGACAGCCCGCAGTTCGACCGCTTCGATGCCGACGACCAGGCCGGGCTCGAAGCGATCGCGCGCGTCTTCGTGGAGTCACTGGAATGACCAGCACCGACAAGCTGCGCAACATCGGTCCGAAATCCGCGGCCTGGCTGCGCCAGGTCGGCCTGCGCACGCGCGAGGACCTGGCCGCGGTGGGCACGGTCGAGGCCTTCATGCGCGTCAAGCGCGCCGGCTTCAAGCCCACGCTCAACCTGCTCTACGCCATCGAGGGCGCCCTGCAGGACTGCCACTGGCAGGAGATCCCCGACACCCGTCGCAGCGAACTGATCATCGCTGCCGACGCCGCCATCGCGCAGTTGCCGCCACCGCGCTACAAGCCCGCTGCGGCGCCGGTCACCACGACCCAGATGAGCGAAGACTCGTCGATGGCCATGCCAACGCTGTTCGACGAGCCAGGCGAGCGCGACTGAGCGCTCCGGCACTTCATCCACTCACGAACGCTTAGCCCACGCGCCGGCGATCGCGTAGACTGCGCGCGCTTTCAGGTGATCCGCCGGCTCCGGCCGTCGGGTTGAAACGGGAAGCCGGTGACGTCCCGCATCGCGCGACCATTCCGGCACTGCCCCCGCAACGGTAAGCGAGCAGGTCGCGGTACAGGCCACTGTGCATGTGCATGGGAAGGCGCCGCGACCGGAGCATGCCTCCACTCGCGAGTCCGGAGACCGGCCTGCCAGCAGGGTCATTCGACCCGCCACTGGTTGCGATGCGGAGGGCGTCGCGGCGGCGTCGCCTTCGCGATCCTTGCATCGGCCCGCAGCCCACTCTTCCTCGCAGCCTCCCGCATGCACCGCGGCGATCCGGGGACGGCTTGCCGCGCGATGGAGACCATTGATGCCGATCCGCCGCCTCACCTTCACCGCCGCCTGCGCGAGCGCCCTTTTCCTGCCGGTTGTCGCCTTGGCCCAGTCCGCGGGCGATGCGACCGATCTCGACCAGGTCGTCGTCACGTCCAACCGCACCGCGATCAGCGTCAACGATGCGTTGGCGCCGGTGGAAGTCATCGACGCCGAACAGATCCGCCGCAGCCAGGCGCGTTCGCTCCCCGACCTGCTGCGTGGCCGCGCCGGCATCTCGATGACCAGCCAGGGCGGCCAGGGCAAGCTGACCACGCTGTTCCTGCGCGGCGCCGAATCCGACCACGTGCTGGTGCTGGTGGACGGCATCCGCATCGGTTCGTCCACGTCCGGACTGGCTTCGTTCCAGGACCTGCCGATCGAGATGATCGAACGCGTGGAGATCGTGCGCGGCCCGCGCGCCAGCCTGTACGGAAGCGACGCGATCGGCGGCGTCATCCAGGTGTTCACCCGGCGCGATCGCGGCGCGTTCGTGCCGCGCGTACGCTTCGACGTCGGCAGCAACGACAGTCTCGGCTATGGCATGGGCTTTGGCGGTGCGAGCGAGCGCGCGTGGTTCGGCGCGGACTTCCAGCACACCCGGACCGACGGCATCAACTCCTGCAACGGCTATTTCGATCCGATCACGTTCGAAGGCGCCGGCTGCTTCATCGCACCGGGTTCGCAGCCCGACCGCGACGGCTACGAGAAGGACGCGCTGTCGCTGCGCGGTGGTGTCGCCTTCAACGAACAATGGACGCTCGAAGGTCACGCCCTGCGCAACGAGGGCGACAACGAGTTCGACGGCGATTTCACGAACCGTTCCGAGACCGTGCAGCAGGTCATTGGCGGCAAGCTGCGCTGGCGTCCGAGCGAGCACGTCGACCTGCACCTCACCGCGGGCCGCAACGTCGACTCCTCCGACAACTTCCTCGACGACACGTTCGTCGATTTCTTCAGCACCGACCGCGACAGCGCCACGCTGCAGGGCGACTTCGGCATCGCCGGCGACCAGTTGATCAGCGTGGGCCTGGACTGGCTGCGCGACCGCGTCGAGGCGACCACGCAGTACGACGAGACCGAGCGCGACAACAAGGCGGCCTTCGTGCAGTACCAGGCGCGTTTCGGCGCGCAGTCGCTGGAAGCCAGCGTCCGTCGCGACGACAACGAGCAGTTCGGCGGCCATACCACCGGCAGCGCGGCATGGGGCCTCAACTTCGCCGACGCTTGGCGCGTCACCGCCGGCTACGGCACCGCGTTCAAGGCACCGACGTTCAACGAGTTGTATTTCCCGTTCTTCAGCAACCCGAACCTCGCTCCCGAGGAATCGGACACCTGGGAGCTTGGCCTGGCGTGGCAGGGCGACGCCCTGACCTTGCGTGCCGATGCGTTCAGTACGGAGGTCGACGACCTGATCGCCTTCGATGCCAGCCAGAACCGGCCCAACAACGTCGAAAGCGCCCGCATGCGTGGCGTGGAGCTGGGCGCGGACGCGAGCTTCGCGGGCTTCGACCTGTCCGGCGCCATCAGCTATCTCGACACCGATAACCGCAGCGGCGACTACCGCGGCAATGAGCTGGCGCGCCGCGCGCGCAACAGCGCACGCCTCGACGTCGACCGTTCGTTCGGCGCGTTCCGGTTCGGCATCACCGCGGTCGGCGAAGGCCCGCGCTACGACGACGTCGCCAACACGCGTCGCCTCGGCGGGTACGGCACCCTCGACCTGCGTGCGGAGTACGCCTTCACGCAATCGCTGACCCTGCAGGCCCGTCTGGCCAATGCCTTCGACCGCGAGTACGAAACGGTGGGCTACTACAACCAGCCCGGTCGCGAGTGGTACCTGACGCTGCGCTACGCGCCGGCACAGTAAGCGCAGGTAGGCTCTCGACGAAGAAGCCCCTGCAGACGGAGGGGCTTCTGCTTTCACGTACCGCTATCGGCGATCATTCGATCCCGAAGCACTAGTACGTGTACTGCACCTGCGCCCCAGAGCTTGTCGGTATCGACGGTGCGTGAGCGGTCATCCGATGCGTACCGGGCGTACTTCAGCAATCCGGTCAGGCCCTTCAGGCTGAACAACGCGCGCGAGTAGGAGACGTCGAACTCGTTGCCGAAGTCGACGCTGCCGCGCTCGCTGCGGAAGTCGTGATACCACAGCTGCACGGTTCCGCCGGCCAGCGGCGCACTCGCCCCGACATAGACGTCTTCCAGTCCGTCCGCGGGCGTGGTCAGGAACACGTCGGCCCAGCCGTTGAAGACGTGCTTGGTGGCCAGCGGTGTCTGGAACGCACGATTGCCGCTACCCTCGCCCGCGCCCAGTGACTCGAAGCCACCCTTGAGCTGCACGCCCTTCACCTTGTAACCCGCCTCCGCGAACAGGTACTCGCTGTCCAGCCGCCACGGGTTGTGGTCGTAGTCCTTCTGCTGCGCGTACTCCAGCGCATAGCTGAAGGCATCGATGTCGCCATTGAGCCGCAGGCCCGTGGTCGTGCTCGACAAGGTGCCGAGCGGAGCACCCACCGCGACCGCGATGTTGTCCAGCCCGAGCCGGTACTGGTAGGCCGTCGCGACGAGTTCGGGCATTAGCCGGTACTGCAGGTTCAGCAGATGGCTGTGCCCTTCGATGTTCGCGGGGTTGGTGGCCGCGGCGTAAGGGCCGTTGTCGGGCCCGAAGACGGTGTTCACCTGGTCGACGTAGGCATAGGTGAAGGTCAGTGCATTGATGGGCCTGAACTGCACCAGCGCCGCATCGAAGGTCTGCTCGTTCTGCCGCCACGCGACACCACCCACGAAGCGCTGGTTGTCCAGGTTGATGCGCTGCCGCCCGGCGACCACGCTTCCCTGTTCGGCGTCATAGCGGATCAGGACCTGATTGACCTCACTGCCTTTCGGGTCGGGCACGGCCGAGTAGCCGGTCTGCCCATTGCGCGTGTCGTTGAAGTGATCGCCATCGAGGTGGCTCACCGCATCGAACTCGACCAGCCCGGAAAAGCCATTCCATGCCCCGGTCTGATAGCCCACGCGGGCTCGCAGCGTATTCGCCCTTGCGTCACGCAAGGCGTTGTCCTGATCGACCTGTTCGAACCGGTATCGCAGGTCGAGGATCGGCTTGCCGCTCTCGAAGAGGTCCGACGGCCGGTCCGCCGCTGGCGCGGACCAGGGCAGCGCGAGCAGCGCCAGCAGGGCGCTGGCGCCGGGGGGGAGGTGATTCGCTTTCATGTGTACTTCCAGGTGGGTAGAAGAGTTGAATGCAGGCATCGCGGGCACAGTGGCCCGCGTCCCGGGAACCTGTGGTGAGGTGTCAGCCCGCTCTGCGGTGCTCGGCGGCGCCGACGATCTCCGGCAAGTCGGTCTGGTCGCGGATCTGCGGAAAGCGCTCGCGCTCCATCCGGCGGATCGACACATGCATCCATGCGAGCGAGACGGCCACCAGCACGAACAGCAACATGAAGCAGCCGGTCCAGATCCCCAGTACGTCATTGAGGAAGCCGAAGGCGATCGGCAGCACGAAGCCGCCCAGGCCGCCGATCATCCCCACGACACCGCCGACCGAGCCCACGTGCTCCGGGTAATACACGGGCACGTGCTTGTAGACCGCCGCCTTGCCCAGCGACATGAAGAACCCGAGCACGAACACCAGCACGGTGAAGGGCCCAATCCCGATTGCCAGGTGGAATGCGACGTCGCCCTTGATGCCCTTGATTACGTACTGGGTATCGGGATACGCCAGCAGGAACGCGCACAGCAGCGACACGATGAACGTCCAGTACATCACCAGCCGCGCGCCGAACCGGTCCGAGAGCCAGCCGCCAACGATGCGGAACAGGCTGCCCGGGATCGAATAGCACGCCGCAATCAGCCCGGCGGTGCGCACGTCCAGGCCATAGGCGCCTATCAGGTATCGCGGCAACCACAGCGCCAGCGCGACGAAGCCGCCGAATACGAAGAAGTAGTAAAGCGAGAAGCGCCACACCTGCTGCTTCGCCAGCGGCTTCATCTGCTCGGCGAACGACATCGGCTTCACCTTCTGCCTGGCGCGATGCGCCTGGGATGGGTCCTCCCTCGTGCAGACGAAGAAGATCACGGCGGCCACGGCAATCGCGACCGCCCATACCTTGGCCACCATGGTCCAGCCGTACGCGACCATCACCATAGGAGCGAGCAGCTTGGTGACCGCGGAGCCCACGTTCCCCGCGCCAAAGATGCCCAGCGCCATGCCCTGCCTGTCGGCCGGGAACCATTTGGAGACGTACGCGATTCCCACCGAGAACGATCCACCTGCGATTCCCACCAGCAACGCGGCGAACAGGAATTGCCAATAGGTGTGCGCGTAGATCAGCAGCCAGGTGGCGGCGGCGCTGCACAGCATCACGATGGTCAGGACGCGGCGGCCACCGATCTGGTCCGTGAGCACGCCCAGGTTGACGCGGATGAGCGAGCCGCTCAGCACCGGCATCGCGATCAGCAGGCCGAAGCGCGTGTCGTCGAGTCCGAGTTGCTGCTTTATCTGGATGCCGATGATCGAGAAGATCATCCACACGGCGAAGCAGACGGTGAAGGCAAAGGCACTGAGCCACAAGGCCCGTTGCTGTTGGCCGGGTGTCACATGATCGAGTTCCTGCATGATCGGCCTTCCGGTACTGATTGTGAAACTTGCCGCCGATCGCCGGACGCGCTCTGCGGTCGCGCCTGGCAACCGGGCTCCTGCGACTGGCTTAGGAGCAGCGTCACGCAGGCGCTCCCCGATGTTCCAGGCCACGTACGCCATGGCGTTCGAACAGCGTGGCCACGTAGCGGTGCAGCGCGGCCTGCGCTGCGGTCTTTTCGAGGTGGGAGCGGATCAGCGGATGCGCGTCCTCGAACGTCAACGCTTCGCCATGCAGGAGCTCTTCGACCAGAACCACGTGGAATCCGTAGCGGGACTCGATGGCGTCTTGCGCCAGCCCGGGTGCAAGACTGAACACACGCCGTTCGAACTCCGGCGTCGTGGAGCCCCTGGTGATCCATCCGAGATCGCCTCCGTTCTCGCGGGAGGGACACGCCGAGTGGTGTCGCGCCAGTCCGGAAAACGCCGCCGGCGTGCAGCGAAGTTCTTCCAGCAACGTCCCAGCGAGGCACCGCGCGCCCTCCCGGTCGCGCGGATCGTCGGGCTGGGCAGCCAGCAGGATGTGGCGCAGGCGGGCACGATCCGGGCGGCGCAGCGCGCCGCGATTGCGCTCGTAATAGTTCCGGCACGTAGCGTCATCGGGCGGCGGTACGGACTCGAGCTGTCGTTGCACGAGCGCGCGGATGCATGCTTCCTCTGGCGTCTCTCCCGCGTGCAGCCGAACGCTGGAAGCCAATTCGTCCGCTTCGGCCTCCCGTTGCAACAGCCGCCGTACGACCAGTGCCCGCGCCGCTTCCGAGCGCGCGTGGTGGGGATCGGCTGACGGATGGTGCTGCATCTCGCGCGCGATCTCTGCCTCCCTGATGGCTTCCTCGCCCACCCATACCGTTGCAGCCGCGGCTGAGGCATCGGCCAGCGCGCTCACCGCGGCCGTGGTGGCGTCGGGAGCGCCCATCATCGACAACGGGATCGCGCGCGGAGCCATCAGCGAACGTTCCTGGAGGCCAGCTGGCGCCGGCGCACGCGCTGATATGGACGCGACAGGTACCCCAGCGGGATCGACCAGACGTGCACGAGACGTGTGAACGGGAACACGAGCAGCAGCGTCAGGCCAAGCAGCACGTGCGTCTTGTAGATCCAGTGCGCGTCCGCGATATGGGCCGCTGCATCGCCGCGGAAGGTGACGATGCGCTGGGCCCACTCGCCGAGCTTCATCATCTGCATCCCGTCCATGTGGTCTGAGGACACGATGATGGATGCCAGACCCAGCAACAGCTGGGCATACAGGAGCAGCAGCACGAGCAGGTCGCGACGGCTTCCGGTGGTGCGGATGCGCGCATCGAACAGCCTGCGCCACAGCAGGATGGTCATTCCGGCCAGGCACATCACGCCGAACGATCCACCGATGGCCATCGCCAGGAGTTGTTTGGTCCCTGCGCCCAGGAACCGCTCGTAGGCCCAGTGCGGCGTCAGCAGGCCCACGAAATGCCCACACAGGATCGCGATGACGCCGAGGTGGAACCAGTTGCTTCCCAAGCGCATTCCGCGACCCGAAAGCAGTAGGCTGGAACCGGTCCGCCACGTGTAGGCGTCTAGGTCGTAGCGGGCCCAGCTGCCGAGCAGGAACACCGCGAGGGCGACGTACGGATACACCTGGAACAGGAGGATATCGAGCTTGCTCATGCAGGCCTCGCGACGGTGGAAGGCTCAGGAACTCCATGGCTTGGCGAAGGCGCGCAGGTGGCCGTGGTCTCGTCGGCGAAGCGGACCATCTCTTCCTCCCAGACCCGGTCCATGGCTTCGGGTGTGTCATCGGGAACTTCCCGTTCCACGCGACGACGCATCAGATCCAGGTCGACGTGCCCCTGGCCCAGTTCTGCGAGCATCTCGAACAGCACGGCGTATGCGCTTCCCCGCTGGTGTGCACGTGCTGCGAGCAGCTCCAGGATGTGGCCGATATGGCCCAGCCAGTCACGCACCTCGCCATCGGACCTTCGAGACAGATGCTCCAGCACGACGGGGAGATAGTCCGGGAGCTCGCGCGTAGCCAGCTCCTCGCCGTTGCGGCGGTAGGTGTCGATGAGATCGACCATGGCCTGGCCGCGATCCCGCGACTCCCCGTGGATGTGTTCGAACAGCAGCAGGCTCATCGCACGGCCCCGGTCGAACACCTCCAGCCAGCGCTCCTGCGCATCGATGACATCCCGGTCCAGCAACGAGGTTAAGAACGCGACGAGTTGCGCACGACGCGCGTCGGGCAGCTCCGCATGCCGGGCCGCTTCCAGCAGTTCCCCGCAATGCGACCACAGCTCCTCGCGCGGGTAGTCCATCACCGCGGCGATGACGCGGAGCGCCTTCATGCGCGTTCCCTCCCAACGGACTGGCGGGCCTGCGGAACCTGGTAGGCGCGGCTGCTCCTGCCTCCGAATAACGTTTCGGCCTGGCTCGGAGGCGCGCAACCCTGGCCGAAGGAGAAGCCACACCCTCCACGTTCGCCGAAGGCATCGTCCGCGTACTCACGATGGCCGCTCGGCACGACGAACCGGTCCTCGTAGTCGGCGATGGCGAGATAGCGGTACATGGACTCGGCTTGCGCGACGCTCAGGCCAACCTGATCGAGCACGGCCGTGTCCTCCACCCCGTCCACGTTCAGTGCGCGACGCCACGCGCGCATGGCCAGCATGCGTTCCATCGCGGCGACCACTGGGGCTTCGTCACCTGCCGTGAGCAGGTTCGCGAGATAGCGAACCGGAATTCGCAACGAACGCACGTCGGGGATTTCGCCGCTCATGCCCACCGTGCCGGCATCGGCAGCGGACTGGATCGGGGAAAGGGGCGGCACGTACCAAACCATTGGCAGCGTCCGGTACTCGGGGTGCAGCGGCAGCGCGAGCTTCCAGTCCACCGCCAGCTTGTAGACCGGCGACCGCTGCGCCGCTTCGAGCCAGTCTTCCGCGATGCTTTCGGCGCGCGCGGCCTCGATCACCTTCGGGTCGCTTGGATCGAGGAACAGGTCGAGGTGCGCCTGGTAGATTCCCTTCTCTTCGGGCGTCGCCGCGGCCTGTTCGATGTGATCGGCGTCGTAGAGCATCACGCCCAGATACCTGATGCGGCCGACGCATGTCTCCGAGCAGACGGTTGGCTCGCCCATCTCGATGCGCGGGTAGCAGAAGATGCACTTCTCGGACTTCCCGCTTTTCCAGTTGTAGTAGATCTTCTTGTACGGACAGGCCGAGACGCACATGCGCCAGCCGCGGCACTTGTCCTGGTCGATCAGGACGATGCCGTCCTCCTCTCGCTTGTAAATGGATCCGCTCGGGCAGGAGGCCACGCATGCCGGGTTGAGGCAGTGCTCGCACAAGCGTGGCAGGTACATCATGAAGGTCTTCTCGAACGCGCCGTAGATCTCGCGCTGCACCTGCTCGAAGTTCGTGTCCCTGGACCGCTTGGCGAACTCGGTGCCGAGGATCTCCTCCCAGTTGGGCCCCCACTTGATCGCCTGCATGCGTTCGCCCGTGATCAGCGAGCGGGGACGCGCGGTGGGCTGGTGCGCGCCTTCCGGGGCTTCATGGAGGTGCTGGTACTCGAAGTCGAACGGCTCGTAGTAGTCGTCGATCTGCGGCAGATCGGGGTTGGCGAAGATCTTCGACAGCAACCGCCAGCGCGCGCCAGCCTTCAGTTGCAGGCGGCCGTGCGCGTCACGCACCCAGCCGCCGTTCCACCGGTCCTGGTTCTCCCATTCCATCGGATAGCCGACGCCCGGCTTGGTCTCGACGTTGTTGAACCATGCGTATTCGACGCCTTCGCGCGAGGTCCACACGTTCTTGCAGGTGACCGAACAGGTGTGGCAGCCGATGCACTTGTCCAGGTTGAGCACCATCGCGATCTGTGCGCGGACTTTCATCGGGACGCGACCTCCTGCATCGATGCGTGCTGGACCGGCTCTCCGTCCAGCCAGTCGACGCGGCTCATCTTCCGGACGATGACGAACTCGTCGCGATTGGTGCCGGTCGTACCGTAGTAGTTGAAGCCGTATGCGAACTGCGCGTAGCCGCCGATCATGTGCGTGGGCTTGACCACCGCGCGCGTCACGGAGTTGTGGATGCCGCCGCGCGTGCCGGTGATCTGCGACCCGGGCGTGTTAACGATGCGCTCCTGCGCGTGGTACATCATCGCCATGCCGTCCATGACCCGCTGGCTGACGACCGCGCGCGCGGCGATCGCGCCGTTGACGTTGAACAGCTCGATCCAGTCGTTGTCCTCGATGCCCGCCCGGCGCGCGTCGTTCTCGCTCAGCCAGACGATCGGTCCGCCCCGGGACAGCGTCAGCATGATCAGGTTGTCGGAATAGGTGCTGTGGATGCCCCACTTCTGGTGCGGCGTGATCCAGTTGAGGACGATTTCCTGATGGCCGTTGGGGCGCGTGCCCAGCAGCGGAAGCACAGTGCGTGTGTCGACTGGCGGCCGGTAGCCCATGAAGCCCTCGCCGAAGGCGAGCATCCACTCGTGGTCCATGTAGAACTGCTGGCGCCCGGTGAGCGTGCGCCAGGGAATGAGTTCGTGGACGTTGGTGTAGCCGGCGTTGTAGCTGACGTGTTCGTCTTCCAGCCCTGACCAGATCGGCGAGGAAATGATCTTGCGTGGCTGGGCCTGGACGTCACGGAAGCGGATTGCCTCGTGCTCCTTGCCGCGGGCGAGATGAGTGTGGTCGCGGCCGGTGAATTCACCCAGCGACTTCCACGCCTTGACGGCCACGTGGCCGTTGGTCTCGGGTGCCAGGTGCAGGATCACTTCGGCGGCGTCGATGGCCGATTCGATGCAGGGGCGTCCTTCGCCCACGCCTTCCTGTGTGCTGCGGTGGTTGAGCTGGCCCAGGAACTCCACTTCTTCCCGCGTATCCCACGACAGGCCCTTGCCGCCATTGCCCAGCTTGTCCAGCAGCGGGCCCAGCGAGGTGAACTTGCGGTAGAGGTTGGGATAGTCGCGCTCGACCACCGCCATCGCCGGCATCGTCTTTCCCGGAATGGGCTCACATTCGCCCCGCTTCCAGTCGGTGACGCCGAAGGGCATGGCGAGTTCGCCGGGGGTGTCGTGCAAGATGGGCGAGAGTACGAGGTCCTTTTCCACGCCAAGCACGCCGGGCGCCAGTTCGCTGACGGTGCGGGCGATGCCCTTGAAGATGTCCCAGTCGCTGCGCGCCTCCCATGCAGGATCCACCGCCTTGGACAGCGGATGGATGAAGGGGTGCATGTCGGACGTGTTGAGGTCGTACTTCTCGTACCACGTGGCGGTGGGAAGCACGATGTCGGAGTACAGCGCCGTCGTGCACATGCGGAAGTCCAGCGTCACCAGCAGGTCGAGCTTTCCTTCGGGCGCGTCGTCGCGCCATACGACCTCCTGCGGCTTGACGCCACCTTCTTCGCCCAGGTCCTTGCCCTGCACGCCATGCCGGGTGCCCAGCAGGTGCCTGAGCATGTACTCGTGGCCCTTGCCCGAGGAGCCGAGCAGGTTCGAGCGCCAGATGAACATGTTGCGCGGATGGTTCTGCGGCGCATCCGGATCCGCGAACGCGAAGTCGAGGTTGCCCTCCTTGAGCTGCTGCACCGCGTACTGCACCGGGTCGACTCCGTCTGCCTGGGCCTGCCTCACCAGTTGCAACGGGTTGACATTGAGTTGCGGCGCCGACGGCAGCCACCCCATGCGTACAGCACGCAGGTTGAAGTCGACCAGCGAGCCGCTGTACTTCGACGCATCCGCCAGCGGGGACACGATCTCCGCCACGTCGAGCTTTTCGTATCGCCACTGGTCCGAGTTGAAGTAGAAGAACGAGGTTCCGTTCATCTGGCGCGGTGGACGGCACCAGTCGGTGGCGAACGCCAGCGGAATCCACCCCGATTGTGGACGCAGTTTCTCCTGGCCGACATAGTGCGCCCAGCCACCCCCGCTCTGGCCGACACACCCGCACATGACGAGCATGTTGATCAGCCCGCGGTAGTTCATGTCGTTGTGGTACCAGTGGTTCATCGCCGCACCGACGATGATCATGCTGCGGCCGCGCGTCTTGTCCGCAGTGCGTGCGAACTCGCGCGCGATCCGGATGACTTCGGCACGCGGCACGCCGGTGATGCGTTCCTGCCAGGCCGGGGTTCCCGGAACGTCCTCGTCGTAGCTGGAGGCCACGTGCTCGCCGCCAAAGCCGCGGTCCAGCCCGTACTGCGCCATGAGCAGGTCGTACGTCGTGGCGACGAGGGCGTCGTCGCCGTCGGCCAGGCGGACGCGGCGCACCGGAACATTCCTGCGCAGCACTTCCGGATGCGGGCTAGGGGTCCACATCGCATGCCCGGCTCCGCCAAAGTACGGAAAGCTCACCGCTTGAAGTCCGTCGTGCACGTCGGCCAGGCTCAACCGCAGCAGTACGTCGCGTCCGTGGCTTTCGCGCGGTTCGATGTTCCACTTTCCCTTCTCGCCCCAGCGGAATCCGACGGATCCGTTGGGAACCACCAGCGCATCGCTGCCCTCGTCGTAGGCCAGCGTCTTCCACTCCGGGTTGTTGGATTCGCCAAGTGCGCCGTCGATATCGCTGGCCCGCAGGTAACGGCCCGTTACGAGGGAGCCATCGTTCCGCCGGTCCAGGCGGACCAGCATGGGCATGTCCGAGTAACGCCGGCAGTAGTCCTGGAAGTAGGCGGAAGGGCTGTCGAGGTGGAACTCCCGCAGGATCACGTGACCGAATGCCAAAGCGAGGGCCGCGTCGGTGCCCTGCCTGGGATGCAGCCACACGTCGGTCAGCTTGGCGACTTCGGAGTAGTCCGGCGTGATCGCGACCGTCTTGGTACCGTTGTAGCGCGCCTCGGTGAAAAAGTGCGCGTCCGGCGTACGCGTCTGGGGCACGTTCGATCCCCAGGCGATGATGTAGCGACTGCTGTACCAGTCGGCCGATTCCGGCACGTCGGTCTGCTCGCCCCAGACCTGCGGCGACGCCGGTGGCAGATCGCAATACCAGTCGTAGAAGCTCAGGCACGCTCCGCCCAGGAGCGACAGGTAGCGGGCGCCAGCCGCGTAGCTGACCATCGACATCGCCGGGATCGGCGAGAAGCCGATCACGCGGTCCGGCCCATAACGCCGCACGGTGTAGAGGTTGGCGGCCGCGATCAGTTCGTTCGCCTCGTTCCAGTCCACCCGTACGAAGCCGCCCATGCCGCGCTTGCGCTTGTAGGAAGTGGCCTTGGCCTCGTCCTCGACGATGCTGGCCCAGGCATCCACGGGTGGGAACGTCCGGCGTGCTTCGCGCCACAACCGCAGCAGCGCGCCGCGCACCAGCGGATATTTCACGCGATTGGCGCTGTACAGGTACCACGAGTAGCTGGCGCCACGCGGACAGCCACGCGGTTCGTGGTTGGGCAGGTCGGGCCGCGTGCGCGGGTAGTCCGTCTGCTGCGTCTCCCACGTCACCAGCCCATTCTTGACGTATACCTTCCAGCTGCATGAGCCGGTGCAGTTCACGCCATGGGTGGATCGCACGACCTTGTCGTGCTGCCAGCGCTGGCGATATCCATCTTCCCAGCTGCGGTCTTCGCCGCGCGTTTCGCCGTGGCCGTCCGCGAAAGGTTCCGACGCGCGCCGGAAGAAGCTCAATCGGTCCAGGAAGTTGCTCATGGCTCAGGCTCCGGGGATACGGCGATCACGACAGGAGAAGCGGCGGATCAGCACGGTGCCTCCGCGCCCTTGCGGAAGTACCACCACCAGGTGATCACCACGCACGCCACGTAGAAGGCGACAAACCCGTACAAGGCTGCGTGCGGACCTCCGGTCATGGCGATCGACGTGCCGTAACTCCTGGGGACGAAGAAGCCGCCATAGGCCGCGATGGCCGAGCTGAAGCCCACCACGGCTGCCGATTCCAGGCCCGCCTGGCGCACCGCGAACTGGCGTGCCTGCTCATCGGCGGCGGCAACGCCGCGCTCGTGGAATGCGCGGAAGATCACTGGGATCATGCGGAACGTCGACGCGTTGCCGACGCCGGTTGCGACGAACAGCAGCATGAACATCGCGAGAAAGCCGGCGAAGTTGCCGCCACTGCCATGCGATGGCAGGAACCAGATCACGCCGAACACGCCGGCGATCATCGAGAGGAATACCCAGAACGTCATCGGCGCACCGCCGGTCTTGTCCGACAGCCAGCCGCCAACTGGGCGCGCCAGGGCGCCGACCAGCGGACCCAGCCACGCGTACGACAGCGGGTTCACCTGCGGAAACTGGGTCTTGATCAGCATCGGGAAGCCGGCGGAGAACCCGATGAATGAGCCGAACGTGCCCAGGTACAGCACGCACATCAGCCAGTTGTGCTTGCGGCGGAAGATCGCCGACTGCTCGGCCAGCGAGGATCTGGCGGCGGCCAGGTCGTTCATGCCGAACCAGGACAACAGCACGCACAGCAGCAGGAACGGCACCCAGATGAAGCCGGCGTTCTGCAGGTAGAGGATGCCGGCTGGCGCCTTCTGCGTGGCGGCGGTCACGACTCCGCCGCCACCGAGCGCGCCGAAGATGCCGCTTGCGATCACCAGCGGCACCACGAACTGCGTCGTGGAGACGCCCAGGTTGCCCAGGCCGGCGTTCATGCCCAGCGCATAGCCCTGCTTTTCCTTCGGGAAGAAGAAGGAGATGTTGGACATGCTGGAAGCGAAGTTGCCGCCGCCCAGTCCGCACAGGAGCGCGATGGCGACGAAATGCCAGTAGGGCGTTGCGGGGTCCTGCACGGCAACACCGAGCCAGAGGCATGGAAGGATCAGCGAGGCGGTGCTGATGGCCGTCCAGCGTCGCCCGCCGAAGACCGGCACCATGAACGAGTAGAAGATGCGCAGCGTCGCACCGGAGAGCGCGGGCAGCGCCGTCAGCCAGAACAGCTGGTCGTCGGTGAATGCGAAGCCGACGTCCCTCAGCTTCACCACGACCGCGGACATCAGCATCCAGACCGCGAAGGCCAGCAGTAGCGCCGGAATGGAGATCCAGAGGTTTCGCGTTGCGATGCGCTGCCCGGTCTCGTGCCAGAAGGTCGGGTTTTCCGGGCGCCAGTCCAGGAGGGTAGCGGCATTTCGGGAGGGATGATCGGAAGTCGTCGTGGACATGAGGAACACCCAGATGAGTGGAGGCCTCTGTCTCGTCGGCGGATGCCGCATCGGAATCGGGCCGATGCGAACTATCGATTCAGCCTCCTTGGTGGGCA
This sequence comes from Lysobacter sp., assembly GCF_035655815.1. NCBI lineage: Bacteria > Pseudomonadati > Pseudomonadota > Gammaproteobacteria > Lysobacterales > Lysobacteraceae > Lysobacter > Lysobacter sp. The sequence continues at coordinate 51,046 of NZ_DASRTS010000007.1, read as the reverse complement.
TTGATTGCAATCAACCGCATCCCACATTGCTCCTTTGTCGCAGCGATACGCGTGCATCGCGACCAGCGTTTCAACCGCGACGCATACGCACGCTGTCCCTCACGTCCACGTCGAAGCGGATCGCGAGCGCGCAACGTTCGCCATGGATCTCAAAGCGGATTCCGTCGCGCGACGGCAGCTCGCGCGCGTGATCGACGATCTGTCCGATCGGCAACGACAGACTCCATTCCAGCCAGTCCACTGCGAACCGCGGTGGCCCGGCATGCAGCCGAACAACGCGTCGAAGGGCGCGTCCATTGGGCAGCCTGGTCACGTCGGCGATAGCCTCGCCGGACAGCAGGCGCACCAGTTCGGATTCGTCCACGCGGAACCGGATCACACCTGTTTCGATCTGCACCCTCATGGTTCGGCGTCCTCGTTTCCGTGTGGCTGCTCGCCGCACAGCGAGCAGCCTTCGCTCCACTCGCTGTCTCCATCTGCGTAGTGCTCCAGCTTCCAGATCGGCGCGGAGTGCTTGAGCTGCTCGATCGCGCTGCGGCAAGCGCGGAAGGCCTCGTCGCGGTGGATCGTGCCCACCGCGATCACCACCGCGATGTCGCCCACGGCGAGGCGGCCACATGCGTGCGCCATGTACAGGCGCACGTCTGACCCGACCAGTCCGGTCAGCTTGCGGCGGATCTGGCGGAAGACGTTGAGGGCGAGTGGTTCGAAGATTTCATAGGTAATGCCCACGACGTCGCGCCCGCGGTTTTGGTTGCGAACGCGGCCCACGAACATGTTGATGCCGCCGTATCGCGGGTCGCAGACATGTGCCAGCGCGGCCGCCGGGTCGAGCCTGGCGCGGGCTGGGTCCACGATCCGGAAGCAGTCCTCGTGCATGTCAACCGCCGCTCACCGGCATCAGCACCGCGATCCGGCCATGGGCCGGCACGGGGTCGCGATCGCGCAGCAACGCCATGTCGTCGGCGAAGGCGCAACATTGCAGCGTTCCGGGTTGATATCGCGCCCAGCCCTGGAGGGCATGCGCCTCGAGGACACGACGCAGATCGGCGATGCATGCGCCGTCGCGGATCGTGAGGTGCACGCTGCCTTCTGGTTCCATCGCCCGCAGCGCACCGAACAATTCGATCTCAATCCTCATCGTCATTCCCAACGTGATCGATCTTCATCGCAGCGCCTGACGCGCCATGCACTGCGACCGGCGTGCCCTGGGCGATGGTTTCATCCGAACCGGCCACCACGATCCATGCGTTTGCCCTTGTCAGCGGGGCGATGCGGAACGACTCCTGGCCCGGCAACGGGTGTACCCAGAGCCGACCGTCCGCGTGTAGGCGGACGCTCGCCTTGAGGAAGTGCAGCCAGCCCGCCCATGCTCGTACCGGCTTGGCGAGCGGGAGTTGCCAGGGCCGCTCGACAGGAAGGCCCATGAGTTGGCGCAGCGCGGGCTCGACGAAGAAGCGCAGACCCGTGGCGGCCGACACGGGGTTGCCCGGCAGCCCGAAGAAGTGGGTACCGCCATCGAGCTGCGCGAAGAGGATCGGCTTGCCGGGCCGGACCCGCACCTTGTGGAAGACGATCCGCGCTCGCAGGGCGCGCAACGTGTCGGGGATGAAGTCGTAGCGTCCCATCGAGACGGCTCCGGTGCTCACGATCATCTGCGCACCAGCGGCGAGCGCCCGGCCGATGACGTCGACGAATGCCGCGGTCTCGTCGCCCACCGTTTCCGCAGAAACCACGCGCGCGCCCATCTGGACAAGGCGGTCGCACAGGAACACGCGGTTGGTGTTGCGGATCTCGCCGTCGCGCAACGGCCGCGCCGGGTCGTCTACCAGTTCGCGACCGGTGCAGATCACGGCGACCGCCGGCTGCGCGACGACGGCAACCTGGCACGCGCCCGCGCCGGCGAGCAGCATGCGCTGGGCGGGGCCGACCCATGTCCCGGACGGCAGCAGCACCTGGCCGCGGGCGACGTCATCGCCACGGCGACGAACGTGCTGCCCAAGCTTCGCGGGCGGTGTCAGCCTGACCCGCAAGGCACGGCCCTCGCCGTCGCAGGCGAGCACTTCCGACTGTTCGACAGGGACGACCGAGTCCGTGCAGGCCGGCAGTCGCGCGCCGGTCATGATTTCCCAGACGCCCTCGCATTCTTCCGTGCGCCCGGCGCCGGCCGCCTGCTCCCCACATACCTCCAGCACCGCATCCGGCCGGGTGAAAAGATCCGCCAGGCGCAGCGCGAAGCCGTCCATGGCCGCATTGTCGAACGGCGGCAGATCGCCCGGACTGATCGTCACGCCCGCGGTGCAGCGTCCCAGCGAGTGCGCGAGGTCCACCGTGTCGCTGGGCAGGCGACGGCACTGGCTGGCGATGAGCGCCAACGCTGTTTCGTAGGGTATGGGCTCGGCCATGGCTTCCTCGATGGCGGATATCCGCGTGAGCCGCCGCTGCGACCGTGCCGATCCGACAGCGGGGCCGTCAACATTCGTACCCGGCGCGACGGGGGGCATGTGCGCGGCAGCCAGTGACGAGTCCGCTTCCGCAAGCCGGCGCGTCGGGGCAAGGGCACGGTGTTCGGGCGCGCCCGGCACCGTGCCGGGCGGCGCATTCTGTGATGCGCTGCGGGCGCGTGGCATTGACTGCGATCAACCGCTGCGACCCGTGCTGTCGCGGGTGTCGGCGCCGCGATGTCGCGACGGCTACGGAACGACGTTTGCGATCGCGCCGATGCGACGCCGGTCGAGCAGCTCGATCTCGCGCTTGTCGATCCGCGCCAGCCCGTCATCCTGGAATCGCTTGAGCACGCGGCTGACGGTTTCGGGTGCGAGGCGAAGGTAATTGGCGATGTCGATGCGCGACATCGTGAGTTGGAAGCGCTTCTCGGAAAAGCCGCGCATCGCCAGGCGACGCGAGAAGTCCATCAGGAACACCGCCATGCGCTGGTCCGGCGACCAATCCCCCATCATCAGGGTTGCGTTGCCGATCTCGCGGCTGATCAGGCGGAACAGTTGCTGCTGCAGGTCCGGCACGCGCGTGGCGAGCGCGGAGATCCTGTCGAACGAGAACTGGCAGATCATCACCGTGTCCAGCGCCACCGCGGTGCAACGGTAGTGGCTTTCGTCGATGGCGCTGAGCCCGATCACCTCGCCGGGCAGGTGGAACCCGAGCACGTGCTCGCGCCCCTCGCGGTCGATCACGCAGGTCTTCACCGTGCCCGCGCGGACCGCGGCGATGGACTTGAAGCTGTCGCCCTTGCGGAAGATGACGTCGCCGGCCTTCAGCGGGCCGACGTGGTCGATCAGCTCGTCCAGTTGGGCCAGGGCCTCCACGCCGATGCCCTGGGACAGACAGACATGCGAGAACGCGCATGCCATGCAGAAGTTCAGCCGTGCATCGTCGACCGCTCCGTCGCAGGCGGTGGCAGCGCACTGGCGCCTGGCGAACCTGGCTTCGCGAGGATGCATGACTCAGGCCTGCGGCGGTTCGAAGCACATGGCGATGCGACGCAGCCACGGACGTCCCTTCTCGGTAACGGTGATCCGTGTCGGCCCGATGCTTACCAGTCCGTTATCCGCCATCGGCTCCAGACGCTTCATCGCATCGGCGAAATGCTCCCTGAAGTCGAGGCGGTGCACGTGCTCGATCGTGTCGATGGTGATTTCGCCATGCAGCATCAGCTGCAGCGTGAGCTCCATGCGGATGACGTCTTCCTCGCTCAGCCAGAGCCCGCGGTGCACCGCCAGGCGTCCTTCGTCGAGGGCGGCCTCCCAGGCGCGCAGGTCCGGTGCGTTCTGGCTGTAGCAGTCGGCGATCTGGCTGAACGCACCGGCGCCGAAACCGAGCAGGTCGCAGTCGCCGCGCATGTCCAGCCCGAGGAAGTTGCGGTGATGTTCCGGCCGCAACTCCACCAGCCCCGTGCGGACATCCGGCAGGACGAACTGATGGATGCTGGTGCGGTGATAGCCTGCCGCTTCGAGCTGCTCGACCGTCGCGCGCAGCAGATCCTCTCCGGCTACGGGTTGCGGCAGCAGATTGCCCAGGTGCTCGCGACCGTGTTCGATGATGCGGTGTGGGCGCGCCGCCGTGATGGTGGTCAGGAATTCGGACAGTTCCCGGCCGGTCTGGCCCGGCAGTCCATGAAACACGTGGGCAGCGACGACGCGGATGCCTTGCGCATGGCAGTCGTGGATGACCTCCGCGCAACTGCGCGCGATGCGCATGCGCTCCGCATGGCCCTCTGCAAGCGACTTCAGCGTGTCGGTGATGATGGTGATGCGGGTAAAGCCCGCTTCGGCAAGCCTGCGCACGTCGTTCCGTGCGACGCGTTGCGGATCCAGTTCGATGGCGACGTCGCCGTCCTTGGACAGGCGGAAGTGGCTGCGCAGCGTCTCCAGCGTCTCGATGATCTGTCCGACGTCGAGGAAGGCGCTCGCATCGATGCCCAGCAGCACTTGCCATACCTGCCGGTCGCGTTCGAAGGACGCCGCGACGAGCGACACCTCGCGATACAGCCGCGCCAGGTAGGCCTCGGCGCGCTGGCGCGCCGGCGTTCCGTCGCAGGTGGGAAACCGGATGCGGATCGAGAGCCGGCGCGGGATCAGGTCGCCGTTGCTCGCGGCGATGGCGCGACGGAGATCGGACTCGCCGAACTGCGTGCTCATGCGAGACATGAACGGCGACAACCCGTATTGCCATGCGGACCCGTGGTTGCGGAGCAGCGCGATGTCGAGGGCCTGGATTGCGTGCATCGCGGCAGCCTAGGGGCTCGGTTTTCGCAGGGGATTGACCCAGGTCAATCCGGGGGCGATCGGGCGGCCTGCGCCACTGCATTCGCGTACCGCGGCCACTCGACGTGCCTCTGCGCGTGCGCTGCGCGCGCGATACCGCGCACCGCTGCCATGCAATTGACGACGACACGATCACGACACCCCGCCGATGCTATGGCCGTCCAGTAACGGAATGCGCCGCGTGAAGGGTCATGCCCTGCTCATTGTCGACATGATCAACGCCCTCGACTTCCCCGAGGGCGGGAAGTTGCTCGCGACCGCCAGGCCCGCCGCCAGGCGCATCGCGACGCTGAAGGAACGGCTGAAGTCGCGGCGCGTGCCGGTGGTGTACGTCAACGACAACTACGGGCAATGGCGGTCCGACTTCAAGCAGGTGATCGAACGCTGCGGCCGCGACGGTTCGCGTGGTGCCCCATTGGTCGAGACGCTGCACCCGGACGCCGACGACTACTTCGTCCTCAAGCCCGAACGCAGTGGTTTTCGCGACACGCCGCTGCGGCGCCTGCTGCAGGATCTGGAGGCCGACACCCTGATCCTCACCGGCATCGCACTCGATGCATGCGTGATGGCGACGGCGATCGATGCCAACATGCACGGCTTCAGGCTGTTCGTGCCGGCCGATTGCGTCGCCGCCGAGACACCGGCACGCAAGACTGCCTCGCTCAAGCTGCTGCGCGATTCACTGCAGGCCGACGTCCGGCAGTCGCGATCGATCCTGGCGCGTTGAGGCGCTCGCTACTCAGGCGCGGCGACCCGATCGCGAACGCTCGAACCACCACAGCGCTCCGCTGGCGAACAGCCAGGCGAGAAACCATGGCCAGCGCGCACCCGGATGCCGCGGCGCGACAGCATCGGTCTTCTGCGCACTGGCAACGGGTGCGGCTGCCGCAAGCCTGAGCATGGCCTCGCGCGTTTCGCTGGCGAGCAGGCCTGGCGCGGCAGTGACCGTACGTACATGGAAGGGCTGCAGGTGATCGCCGGACTGCAGCAGGTGCCAACCGGCCTGCGTCGGCCAGAACGCCGCGCATGCGCGCGTGCCCGTGGCCGGGTCGCGTGCGATCCCGACGGCATGGCCACCCGGGCCCGACACCTTCGCGTCCGCCGCCACGCCGCACAGGGCGGCGCGGCGACCGACCCGCGGATCGCCGTCGATGGGCAGCATGGACATCTTCTGCGCGCGCGAGAGCGTTGCGAGGGTACCGCTCCACAACTGGCCGTACACGTCGTCACGACCAGCGAGCGCCAGGCGATAGCTGTCGCCGACCACCCACACACCAACGCGGCCGCGACCGTGCGCGCGCCACCGGCCGAGTACGGCACCGTCAGCGGCGCGCGCCAGGTCGACGCCATCATTGGCGCTGATGCGTACGTCGCGCCGGGACAATTCGGGGAGTGCATCGACCGGCGCATCGTGCGCGCGGGGCGCATCGCGCGTTCCGGGGCCGATGCGCGCACGTATCGCGTCGTCTTCCGATGCCGTCGCGAGGCGCATGACCAACGTGTCGCGACCGTCGGAAACGTCGAATCCCAGCGCAAGCAGTCGACGGCGATCCGTCTCCGACAGGCCCGCCGTCACGCGCACCAGCAAGCCGAGGCCATTGCGCACGGCTTCGTTCAGCGCGCCACGCTGAGCCTCACCAAGCGAGGAAAGCACGCGCTCGTCGACGATGACCAGATCGAACCGGCCCAGTGTCGCGGCATTCAACGCAAGCGGCGCGTCGCCCAGCTGCACGCCGCCACCGACGGCGATCTGCGTGTGCATGGAAAGGCCGGCGTCGCGGGCCCAGCGGCGCAGGTATTTCACCTCCGGTCCGGGCGCGCCAGCCAGCACCAGTACGCGCGGCGCGGGCAGCGATTCGACCAGCACCGGAACTTCGACGTCCTCGACCACGCGTTGCGCGCCATCGCGCAGGCGCAGAGTGAACACCGCGGCGCCGGGCATGCGCGCGAGGCCGTTCACGACGAAACGGCCCTGCGCATCGAGGGCAACACGATCGACGCGGCGGCGTCCGGGATCGAGCAGCTCCGCGTAACCTCCGCGCAGGTCGTTCGTACGGCCGCCGACCTGGAAGCCGGCGCCGGTTGCGACGAGTTGCGGTGCTTCGAGTTCCACCAGACCACGCGGAAGCGGAGCAGGATCGAACGCGACCGCGATGCCGCCACGCAGCGCATCTCGATCACGCGGCGACAGTCCCGCGCCGACGATGCGCACTTCGCGCACGCCAGGGTGTTGGCGCAGCGCGGTGGCGAGATCAGGCGTGCGAACCACGCCGGCCAGCGCCGGAGCTTCGGGCAACGCAACCACGGCCGAAGCGTCGCCGACCTCGCCCAAGGCCTGCCTCGAAGTGCCGCCGGTGGCGACGATCAGCGTGCCGGCCTTGCCCGGCAGCGTAGGCGGCCACAGCGTGAAATAAAGCAATGCAGCGCACAGCGGTTGCGCCACCACCAGCGCGGCGATGCGCCACGCACGCGAACGCTGCGCGGGCACGGCGCGCCACTGGCGCACGAGTACGCCGGCCCATCCCAGCAGCACGGCGAATGCCAGCACGCATGCGGTGACGAGCGGCGTGATGAAGCCCGGTGCCGCGGACAGGGAAGCGCTCATCGCGCAGCCTCCTCACGCAGTGCATCCAGGTAGCGGCGGCCGGCAGCATCCGCGTCGTCGCGACGCGGCACCGTGGCCGCGGGACGCGGCAACAGCGGCCACAGCTGCGCACGCAGATCGGCGCGGCAGCGCGCGCAGCCGGGCTCCGCGCGCAACGACTCCATCGCGGCCACGAACGACAACGGATCGGCGATGCGCGACTCGTTGGATCGCAGCCAGCGCTCCAGCGCGTCGAAGTCCACCGCTTCGCGCTCGCCTGCCGGTGGCGTGTCTTCCAGCGCGCGCCACAGGTTGGCCAGCGTGGCGTCAGGCGGCGTGGCCGCGACCAGCACGTCGTCGCGGCGTGCGATGCCGGCGCGGTCGCCGCCGAGGCGACGGCTTTCGTCGATCGGCGGAAGCTCGGGTCCCACGCGTGCCAGGTAGATGCGGCTGGCCTGCTGCACTTCCTTGATGCGTGCCAAGGCGCGGTACGCATGCGGCAACGCCTGTTTGGGATCGCCCTGGCGCAGGTGCAGCTCGGATTGCCACATCGCGTCCAGCGCGGCCTTCAGGATGGTGCGCGTTTCGGGATCCAGCAGCGTCGCGGCCTCGGCATGGTCGTGCGTATGGCCGTATTCCTGGAGCACCGCACCCTCCTGGCCGAACGTGCCGGTCGCGGCGCTCTGCGCGTGGTCGTGGTCGTCATGGCCGTCTTCATGACCATGGTCGTCACGGGCTTCTTCCGCGTGTTCACCGCCGACTTCCGAGTCGGACTCGGTAACGTCGATCGAGTCGCTGGTCGGCGGCGGCTTGGGCTCGCCTTCGGCCTCTTCGCCGAGGAACTGGCCATAGCGCAGGCGCAGGATCCGCTGGTCCACGCCAATGGCGTCGCTGCGCTTGAGGAAGGTCTCGCCATCCAGGCGCTTCTTATCCCTCAGCAGGCCTTCGGCGTCGATGATGATCTGACGCTGGCTGCGGAAGTACGCGGGCAGCACCTTCTTGACCATGCCTTCCAGTGCGCTGGTTTCCGTGCCGAGTTCCGAGGGCCAGCGCAGGATGAGGCTGGCGCTGCGCGCACTCTGTGGCGCGGGCGTGCGGTTGTCGTCCACGCTCAGTTGCACGATGAGGTCGTCACCCGCGGCCAGTCCCAGCGCGCCGAGATCCAGGCGGTGCGCGAAGCGTTTCACAGTGACGGTGCCGGTTCCGCGCAGGGTCATGGTCTGTTCGCGGAACGTGATGTTCTCGCCGCTGCCCTGTGCCAGCGTGATGCGCAGCCGCGCGTTGGCGGCCACGCCATGGTCGTCGCTGGCCTCGAACGCCACCGGCCAACTGCGCTGCCCGGGCGTGATCAGGCTCAGGCTGCGATCCGGTTCGATCACGCGCAACTGCGGTGGGCGATCGGCGATCGCATCGAGCCGATGGCGCCGCGGATCCTGCAGCGGTGGCGCGTCATGCACGACGATGCGGTACAGCGCCGACCTGGTGAGCACGTGATCACCGCGCCATTCGTCGCCCTGCCGGCGCAGTTCGACACGGCGGCCGTCATGGAAGGCCAGTTCCGCGGAGCCGGGCTGTGGATGGAAACGCAGCGTCCACTGCAGGCGCGAGGCCTGCGGCGCCTTCGCGTCGAGCGTGGGCTCATTGCGTGCCGGTTGCCGCGTGTAGGCCGGCGGCAGCACACGCAGCTGCTGCGCCTGCACGCGCGTGTGCGTGGGCGCTGCCGCATGGCCGGTCATGCGTGCGACAACGTCGTCGAAACGTGCGGCGGGGCCTGACGGCCAGGCTAGGATGGCGAAAGTCGCGACCGCAGCTGTTGCGAGGCCGGCGATCATCGGGCGCGTGGTCCAGCGTGGCCGCACGTCGGGCGGTGCGGCCTGCAGGCGCTGCTGCAGGCGCGCGCGTTGCAGGCGTTCGAGCCCGCTCAGGGAAGCGTCGTTGGCGAACAGCAGGTCGGTGCTGTCCTCCAGGTCCGCACGGCCTGCATCCAGCTGCCGCACCAGCCATTGGCGATCCAGCCGCTGCAGGCGTACGAGCGTGATCACCGCGATCGCCAGCGCGCCGAGTACTGCAGCGCAGGCTGCCGCCACACCGCCCCAAACGCGCCATGCAAGCACGACCGCCACCACCAGCCAAGGCAGTGCGAGCGCTGCGGTGTCGAGCGCACGCCGCACACGCGCGTCGCGCAGCGCGCGATCGAGCAGCGCGCCGCTCACGGCGCCACCGCCCGCCGCATCGCGGTCGCCAGTACGCGTTCGAGCAGGAACATCAGCGCGATCAGTCCCACCAGCCACGGCTGCAGGTCGTGCGGCGCAACCGGGAACGACGGGCCGCCTTCGATCGGCGCATGCGCGCGGCTCGGCACCCGCTTAGGTTCCGCCGGCGCCGGCGCGAATAGCGCACGCAGCCTGGTCGGGAACGACGGCTCGAGCAGCTGCGGCATGGCCTGCGGCACAAGCGCACGGCGCAACTGGAGCACGCGTCCACGCCCCGCCGCGGTGCCGTCGACCAGCACTGCCCCGGTGTCGTCACGCCACATCGCCGCGCGCTCCGGCAGGTCCGGCCACGCGGCTTCACTGTCGAGCAGGACGGTGCCGCCCTGCCGGACCCACTCCTGCACCTGCGCGGGTACCGGACCCGGCACCAGCCAGACCAGCGGGCCCTTGCTGCGCGGGAGCGGCTGCGTGGGCTCCGCGACATCGAGCGGTGCACTGGGCTTGTCCGCCTGCCACGCGGCGTGCGCGGCGCGCAGGTAACGCAGCGAACTGGCGCGCGTCTGGTCGTAGCGCACGCTCATGTTGAGCGGCGCGGCTGGAGTCGGCGTCGACGCGCGTTGCTGCGCAGCACCCAGCACGCGCCAGTCCACGCGTCGCGACAGCCGCACGCGTTCGCCATCGGCATTGTCGAGTACGTCGGGCACGAATACGGTCAGCGCAACGTCGGCCGGCAGCCCGGCGTCAAGTTCGCGCAACAGGCTGGTCGGCGAAATGGCGCCATTGGCCGGAACTTCGTCGATACGCGGGAATCCCGGTGCCAGCCAGTGCCAGCGCGCGTCCGCGGCGTCGAGTTGCGCACGTGCAGCCTGCACGTCCACGCCCGGCGCCACTGCCACGTAGGGCGCATCGCTTTCGCCGCCAGTCAGAACGGGTCGCGCCAGCAGCAGGGCCAGCAGCGCAACCAGCAACAGGCGCACCAGCAGCAGCGGCCATTCGTCGAAGCGGATGCGATGGCGGGGCTTGGGCTTCTGCCGCAGCCAGCGCAGCGCGGCGAACGCGGTCGGACGCTGTTCGCTGCGCCGCGCCAGGTGGATCAGCAGCGGCAGCAGCAGCGCGGCGAGTGCGGCCAGTCCGGCCGGCAGCAGGAAGGCCAGGCTCACGCGTACTCCGCGGCGTCGCGCGCGCCGAACAGCCGCCGCAACGGCAGGTCGAGCGGCTGGTCGAGGAAGTACTCGGCATGGCGGATGCCGCTGGCGTCCAGTCGCGCATCCAGCTCGCGCCGGGCCTGCGTGAACCGCGCGAGGAAGTCGTTGCGCATCGCCGCACCGTCGCCGAGCAGTTCGTCGCCGGATTCGGGATCGTGGAAGCGATGCCCGCCCTGGAACGGAAAGTCGCGCTCCTCCGCAGTGAGGATGCGCACGGTCAGCACTTCGCGACGCGCCGCGGCCAGACGCGTCATCACATCGATGGCGCCTTCGTCGAAGCCGTCGCTGAGCAGCATCACCAGGTCGCCCGCACCGATGCGCTCCCACAGCGCGCGCAACTGTTCCGGCGCGGGCCATGCGCCGCGCGCCTGCAGGCCGTGCAGTTCGAGCAGGAAGCGGTCTCGCTGGCGCACGCCGGCACCCGGCGCGAGCAGGCGCATGCCGTCGTCGCGAAGCGCGACCAGGCCGAAGCGATCGCCCTGGCGCAGCGCGAGTTCGGCCACGCATGCGGCCAGCCCTTTCGCCGCGGACAGTCGCGACCAGCCCTTGCGCGCGGCGTCTTCCTGCGCCATCGAGGCGCTGGCATCGATCAGCAGCCACACCGCCAGCGGGCTTTCGCGTTCGGCTTCGCGCACGAAGAAACGGTCCGAACGTGCGTACAGCTTCCAGTCGATCTGGCGCAGTTCGTCGCCGGGTTCGTACGCACGGTACTGCGCGAATTCGAGACCCGCACCGCGGCTGCGACTGTGGTGCAGCCCCAGCCCCTGCAGCCCGACCGCGCGGCGCGAGGTCAGGCGCAGGTCCTTCAGCCGCGCACGCACCGGCGGCGGGATGAAGTCGGCGATGCGGGTACCGGTCTCGCTCACGCGCGGATCGATCAGGCCGGGAACGGCACGCTGCGCAGCAGCGCGGCGATCACGTCGTCAGCGCTCTTCTGCTCCGCCTCTGCCGCGAACGACAGCAGCAGGCGATGGCGCATGACCGGCGCGGCGAGTGCCGCGATGTCCTCGCGCGTGGCGGCCAGGCGGCCGTGCAGCAGCGCGCGCGCCTTGGCGGCCAGCACCAGCGACTGGCCCGCGCGCGGACCGGCGCCCCACTTCACCCATTGCCGCACTTCCGCGGGCGCGTTCTCGCCCGGGCGGCTGGCGCGCACCAGGCGCGTCACCCACGCCAGCAGGTCCTCGCCGAAGTGCACCTCGCGCACGCGCGCCTGCAGCGCGAGGACCTCATCGCCGTGCATCACGCTGGGCACCTGCGCCGAATGGGTGCCGGTGGTCTGTGCCAGGATGTCGTGCTCTTCGCGCTCGCTCGGGTAATCGACACGGATGTGCAGCAGGAAGCGATCCAGCTGCGCTTCCGGCAGCGGATAGGTGCCGGCCTGCTCCAGCGGATTCTGTGTCGCCAGCACGAAGAACGGCGCCGGCAGCGAATGCGTCACGCCGGCGTAGCTGACCGTGCGTTCCTGCATGGCCTCCAGCAGCGCGGCCTGCGTCTTGGGCGGCGTGCGGTTGAGCTCGTCGGCCAGCAGCAGGTTGGTGAAGATTGGACCGGGCTGGAAGCGGAAATGGCGATGGCCGGTGCCGTGGTCCTCTTCCAGCAGCTCGGTGCCGAGGATGTCGCTGGGCATCAGGTCCGGCGTGAACTGCACGCGGCGGAACTGCAGTTCCAGCGCCTGGCCGAGCGATCGCACCAGCAGCGTCTTGCCCAGGCCGGGCACGCCCTCGAGCAGGCAGTGCCCGCCGGCGAGCAGCCCGATGAGCAACTGCTCCACCACGGCCTCCTGGCCGACGATGGCCTGGGCGATGGCGTTGCGCAGGGTGCCGAGCCTGGCGAGCTGCGTCTGGATGTCGGCTTCGGTGGGGGTGTCGTTCATATGTGGATTCCGTTTTCGCTCTTGCCTGTCATTCCCGCGAAGGCGGGAATCCATGGACGTTTCGCTCGTGACCCGCGGATTGTGTCGCCCGAAAGGCAACGTCCATGGATCCCCGCCTTCGCGGGGATGACGCATGGAGGTTGGGCGGCGCGCAAAAGCATCAGCCGTTCAACGCATACATCACGATGTTGACCGCGAACTTCGTGTTGTCCTCGGCGAGGAAACGCTTGTTGCGCCAGTCGTAGTCCCACTCGCAGCCGTAGTCCTTGTTGCTGTACAGCACGCCCAGCCGGCCGTCGATCTCGATGCCCTGCAAATAGTCGTGCACCAGGTCGTCGCCCCAGCCGTTGAGTTCGAAGCCGGTCGCAGGCGGGCCTTCCTTGAACTCGAAGAAGCTGCGGTACAGCGCGTGGCTGTTGGGCAGCTTCTTCATGGCCTTCGGTCCGAAGATCGATGCCATCTGCGCCTCGAACGACTTGGCGAACAGGCCGTCGATGTCGTGGTTGCAGTCGTCCACGAACACGAAGCCGCCGTTGCGCACGTACCGCTCGAAGTTGCGCCGCTCGGCCGGGTTGAACTCCACCAGCTTGTGCCCGGCCAGGTAACAGAACGGCGCCGTCAGCATCTTCGGATCGGCTAGCGCCAGCACGTGTTCCTTGGGGTCCACGCGCAGGTTGGTGTAGTCGATCAGCGACGTGATCAGGTTGGCCGGCATGCGCTGGTCGACGTCCCAGTCGCCCGAGTCGTATTTTAGTCGCGTCAGCCAGAAGTCGTAATCGACCGCGGCCGCTCGCGCCATTGGCGACAGCAGCGCCCCCGCCGCGCCCATGAACATCAGGCGGAGGAACTGCGCGCGGTTCATATCGACCGCGCGGTGTTGATGATGTTGACGCCGTTGAAGCGCGTGGTGGCCGAACCGTGCGACACCGCCGACACCTGGCTGGGTTGCCCCTTGCCGTCGAAGAACGAACCGCCGAGGCGGAAGTCGCGCTCGTCGCAGATGGCCGCGCAGGCGTTCCAGAACTCCGGCGTGCGGATCTGGTACGCCGCATCCTCGACCAGGCCCGCGATCTCGCCGTTGCGGATCTCGTAGAACAGCTGGCCGCCGAACTGTGCGTTGTAGCGCTGCTGGTCGATGGAGTACGAACCGCGACCGTGCACGTACAGGCCACGCTCCACGTCCTTGACCATCTGCGCCACCGTCAGCGGCGCCTTGCCCGGCTTGAGCGAGACGTTGGCCATGCGCTGGAACTGCACGCTCGACCACGAGTCGGCGTAGCTGCAGCCGTGCGATTCGGTGTGGCCCAGGATATGCGCTTCGTCGCGCGTGGCCTGGTAGTCGACGAGGATGCCGTCGCGCACCAGGTCCCACTGCTTGGTCTTCACGCCTTCGTCGTCGTAGCCGACCGCGCCGAGGCTGCCGGCACGCGTCTTGTCGGCGACGAAGTTGACGATGTCGCTACCCCAGCGATACCCCTCGTCGCGCTTGTCCAGCGTGGCGAAGCTGGTGCCGGCGTAGTTGGCTTCGTAGCCGAGCACGCGGTCGAGCTCGAGCGGATGGCCGACGTTCTCGTGGATGGTCAGGAACAGGTTGGACGGATCGGCCACCAGGTCGTACTTGCCCGGCTTGACCGACGGCGCCTTGAGCTTGGCCCGCGCATCGCGCGCGGCGGCCACGGCATCGGCCATCACGTCGTAGCTGTGGCCGTAGCCGACCACGCCGCCGGGCAGTTCGTAACGGCCCGACGGATCGGCGTCGAGGAACTCGTAGCCCAGGCCCATCGGCGCGGACAACCCGTTGCGCGTGCGGAACTTGCCGCTGGCCTTGTCCACCGCGGTGGCGGTGATCGGCAGCCAGATGCGGTGCACGTCCTGGTCGATGTAGCTGCCATCGGTGGACGCGAAGTACTTCTGCTCGTTGACCAGGAACAGCGTGGAGTTGAAGAAGTCCGCACCGGCCTTCATCGCCGCGGCATTGACGCCCAGCAGCAGGTCGACTTTGTCCTTGATGGGCACGGCCATGCCGTTCTTGCGGATCGGAGTGGCCCACCGCACCTCGCCCACGCCCGGCGTGGGCGCCAGCTCGACCTTGCGCGTCTGGTTCTTCGCGTTGGCCTTGGCAATGGCCAGCGCCGTACGCGTGGCCTGCGCCACGGCCTCGGGCGTCTGCACGTGCGTGGCCGCGAAACCCCAGGCACCGTCGGCCAGCACGCGCACGCCGACGCCGGAGGATTCGGCGTTGACGACATTCTCGACACGCGCCTCGCGGGTGATCACCGACTGGCGCAGGTAACGGCCGACGCGCACGTCGCAGTACTGCGCGCCGCCGCCGCGTGCGGTGCTGAGCGCGGCGTCCGCAAGACTGCGGCGCCGCGCGTGGTCAACGGGTTCCAGCAGGGCTTCGGCGGCGATGCTGCGGCCATGAGGCAGCAGCACGCCGGCGAGCGACAAACCGGTGAAACTCAGGAAATCTCGGCGTTGCATTTGCGGTACCGCTGTTGATCGTCATCCCCGCGGAGGCGGGGATCCATGGACGTCGCATTCACGGATTGACGTCCATGGATTCCCGCGTTCGCGGGAATGGCGAGAGTCTTTGGAGTTCGCGGACCGTCAAACCGCATCCGACAGCGAGGTGAACGTGAAGTCGCGCAGCTTCATCGGCGGGATCATCATCACGAACGAGGACTCGTCGCCGGCCACGCGCACCGGACGGCCCAGCTCCTCGATGTTGTTGAGCATGATCACCGGCGATTCGTTGAAGCGGAAATTCTTCACCGGATGCTTGATCTGGCCGTTCTCGATGTAGAACGTGCCGTCGCGGGTCAGGCCCGTCAGCAGCACGGTCTGCGGATCGACCATGCGGATGTACCAGGTGCGCGTGACCAGGATGCCCTTCTGCGTGCCCGCCACCAGCTGCGCGGTCGACTTGTCGCCGCCGGACATCAGCAGGTTGCCCGGCTCGCCGACCGCGCGCTTGCCCTGCTTCTGCGCCCAGTAGCGCGAGTAGTTCAGCGCGACGACCTTGCCGTTCTCGACGATGGCCATCTTCTCGCGCGGCAGGCCGTCCTGGTCCCACGGCAGCACCGGCGCACGCTCGTCCCACGGATCGGCGGTGATGTTCACGCGCGGGTCGTAGACCTGCTCGCCGAGCTTGTTGCCGCCGCCCTTCTTCGACAGGAAGCTGCGGCCTTCGTCGGCCTGGCGTGCGTCGAAGAAATTCATCATGAACGAGATCAGGCCCGCGGCCGCGGCCGGTTCCAGGATCACCGTGTACTTGCCCGGCTCCAGCGCCTTGGCCTCGACCGATTCGCTGGCCTTGCGCATCGCGGTGCGGATGTCGGCGTCGGCCTTGAAGTCGGATGCGTCCTTGAGGTTGCGGCCGACCCAGCCCGAACCGCGACCGTCCTCGGTGCGCACCGTGCAGGTGTAGTCGAAGCGCGTGCCGCGCTGGTAGGCGAAGTTGCCGTTGCTGTTGGCGATGGCCGTGAAGCTCTGGCCGTCTTCCAGGAAGCCCGCCGCGATCAGCTTGTCGGCCTTGGCCGGCGCGATGGAATCCGCGGCCACCTTGGCGCGGTATTCCGGCGTGATGGCCGCGGTGGATTCGCTGAAGGTGGGGCTGGGCTTGTAGGTCTGCTTCGGAATCGCCGGCACGAACTCCGGGTTTTCAGGCGCCAGGCGGGCCAGGTCCTCGGCGCGGCGCACCACGCGTTCAAGCGAGGCGTCGTCGAACTCGTTGATGGTCGCCGTGCCCACGCGCTTGCCGAACGCCACTTCCACCGCCAGTTCGGTGTTGTCGACGATGCCGCTGGTGGAGATGTTGTTCAGCGCGAACCGGATGTTGCCGTCGATGGAGCCCGACAGCTGCGCGGTGCACTGGTCGGCCTTGGACAGCTTGATGACCTTGTCCAGGATGGCCTTGGACTGTTCTTCGGTGAAGATGCTCATGCGTTAGTTCTCCAGCGCGCGATCAGCCGAGGCTGCGGGCGGTGTTGATGACGTTGATGCCGTTGAAGCGCGCCGTGCTCGAACCGTGCGAGACCGCGGACACCTGGCCCGGCTGGCCCTTGCCGTCGAAGAACGAACCGCCGAGGCGATAGTCGCTTTCGTCGCAGACCGCCACGCAGGCGTTCCAGAATTCCGGCGTGCGGATCTGGTAGGCCACGTCCTCGATCTGCTTCGTGATCTGGCCGTTCTTGATCTCGTAGAACAGCTGGCCGCCGAACTGCGCGTTGTAGCGCTGCTGGTCGATCGAGAACGAGCCGTCGCCGATGATGTAGATGCCGTTCTCGACGTCCTTGATCATGTCGGCCACGGACAGCTTGCTCTTGCCCGGGGCCAGCGACACGTTGGCCATGCGCTGGAACTGCACGCTCGACCACGAATCGGCGTAGCAGCAGCCGTCGGACTCGGTCTTGCCGAGGATATGCGCCTGGTCGCGGATGGTCTGGTAGTCCACCAGCTTGCCGTCCTTGATCAGGTCCCACTTCTTGGTCTTCACGCCCTCGTCGTCGTAGCCGACCGCGCCGAGGCTGCCCGGCTGGACCTTGTCGGCGAAGACGTTGACGTTGGCGCTGCCGTACTGGAAGCGCTCCTTCTGCTTGTCCAGCGTGGCGAAGCTGGTGCCGGCGTAGTTGGCCTCATAGCCGAGCACGCGGTCCAGCTCCAGCGGATGGCCGATGGATTCGTGGATGGTCAGCCAGGTGTGCGACGGGTCGAGCACCAGGTCGTACTTGCCCGGCTTCACCGACGGCGCGGTGAGCTTGGCGCGCGCCTGCTTCGCCGCGGCCACCGCGTCTTCCATCATGTCGTACGACAGGCCGTAGTTGATCACGCCATTGGGCGAGACCACCTTGCCCGACTGCGCACCGTCGAGGTATTCGAAGCCCATGCCCATCGGCGCGGACAGTCCTTCGCGGGTGCGGAACTTGCCGCTGGCCTTGTCGATGGCGGTGACCGTCATCGGCGCCCAGATGCGGTGCACGTCCTGGTCGATGTAGCTGCCGTCGGTGGACGCGAAGTACTTCTGCTCGTTGACCAGGAACAGCATCGAGTTGACGAAGTCCGCGCCGGCCTTGATCGCCGCGGCGTTCACGCCCAGCAGCAGGTCGGCCTTGTCCTTCAGCGGCACTTCCATCGAGTTCTTGCGGATCGGCGTCTTCCAGCTCACCTCGCCCACGCCCGGGGCCTTGGCCAGCTGCACCGGCGTGGTCTGGACCTTCGCGTTGGCCCGCGCGATCGCCGCGGCCTGCTGCGCGGCCTTGGCTACGCCTTCGTTGCTCAGGTTGTTGGTGGCCGCGAACCCCCAGGCGCCGTTGACCAGCACGCGCACGCCCACGCCGGTGGATTCGGTGTTCACCACGTTCTGGACCTTGTCCTCGCGGGTGATCACGAACTGGCGCAGGTAACGGCCGATGCGCACGTCGCAATAGCTGGCACCGGCGCCGGTGGCGGCGGTGAGCGCGGCGTCGGCCAGGGCCTTCTTTTTGGCCACGTCGATGGTGCTGACCAGCTCTTCGGCGGCGATGGCGCGGCCGAAGGGCAGCATGAGCCCGGCCACGCCGATGCCGGACATCGTCAGGAATGAACGTCTATCCACAGTTGTAATACCCCCGGAAAGGCCCAGGCCGCGCACGTGACGCGTCGGGCAGGAACAAGGCGAAGCGTCCGGACTGTGGGCAGGGGCGTCGCACCCCGTCAAGTGACGTTCGGACTATATGGGCGACCCGCGCGCGGCCACGGCGCCCAAAACTGTGGACTGCGTCCGCGATGGCGGAAAGCCGACGCGACGCACGGCCACACTCGGCAAGATCGTCGCTGCCATGCTTTGGTCGCATGCGCATCGCCGGATCACGTCGCCGCCGGTAGCATCGCCTGTTCAGAGAACCTGTCAGCGCGCGAACAACCCCACTCCCATGGCCGTCTACGTCGACGATGCGGTGCACCTGTGGCGCGAACGGCGCTGGGCGCACCTCATGGCGGATACGCTGGACGAGCTGCACGCGATGGCGGCGCGGCTCGACATCCCGCGGCGCGCCTTCCAGAACAAGACCTCCGGCGCGCACTACGACGTGCCGGCCGAACTGCGCGAGCGCGCCATCGCGCTGGGTGCGGTGGCGATCTCGCGCCATCGCGACCGCGAGCAGGTGCGCGCGGTGATCCGCGTGGCCAAGCTGCAGGGCCGCGGCGAGCATCCTTAGGCGCGCCCAAAACGGCGGCGCCGCCCGTATCCTTATGCGCCCGCGGCCGGACCGCCGCCGCTGCACTGGAACCGAACCGATGACCGACACCCCGCCCGACCGCCTCTCCAACGATCCGCGCAGCCCGTTCTACGACGAGGCGCTGCTGGAGCGCGGCATCGGCGTCCGCTTCAACGGGCAGGAACGCCACAACGTCGAGGAGTACTGCATCAGCGAAGGCTGGGTGCGCCTGCCGGTGGGCAAGGCCCTGGACCGTCGCGGCAATCCGATGACGATGAAGGTCAAGGGTACGGTCGAAGCCTGGTTCCTGACCTGACGCACCCCGCGAAACCGCGGCTGTACGACGGCCGCCGCGACCGTGGCGCCACACCCGGCCGCGGCGGACAATCGGGACGTACCAACCGGGTACTCCATCGGAGCGTGCCATGACCCTGCGGCCTCTCCTTCTTGGCCTCGCCATCGCACTGGCCACCGCCTGCAGCACCACCGGCGTGCGCACGGTGACCGACCCCGACGCACCACGCAGCCTGCCCGAACAAGGCCCGGTGACGGTGCGCTGGCAAGACCCCTCCGGCTTCAGCGACCTGCGCTACAGCGGCAACCGCTACGAGGCGGCGCGCGGCAACTGGGTGCAGGAACTCGCGCAACACCTGCGCGACGAGGCGCAGACGCGGCTCGCACCGGGCCAGCGCCTGGACGTGGACATCCTCGACATCCGCCGCGCCGGCATGTACGAACCCTGGCGCGGACCTGACCTCGACGACGTGCGGATCATCCGCGACTTCTATCCGCCCAGCATGACGCTCAACTTCCGCCACACCGACGCCGACGGCCGCGTGCTGGCGCAGGGCGAGCGCAAGCTGCGCGACTCGGGGTTCCTGATGGGCGATTCGCCGATGGACACCGATCCGCTGCGCTACGAGAAACGCATGATCGACCGCTGGGTGCGCGAGATCACCTCGCCGGGCCGCGTGACTTCGAGGTCGACGCCGGGCGCGTGATCCGCGCCCGTCAGGCCTTGAGCTTCCAGCCGGTGCGGAAGATCCACCACACCACGAACAGGCACAGCAGCAGGAAGCCCACGATCGCCGCGGCACTGATGCCGACGTTGACGTCGGCCACGCCGTAGAAGCTCCAGCGGAAACCGCTGATCAGGTACACGACTGGATTGAACAGCGCGATCTTCTGCCACACCGGCGGCAGCATGCTGATGGAATAGAACGCGCCGCCCAGGAACGTCAGCGGCGTGACGATCATCAGCGGCACCACCTGCAGTCGCTGGAAGCTGTCGGCCCACAGGCCGATGATGAAACCGAACAGGCTGAAGGTCAGCGCGGTCAGCACCAGGAAGCACAGCATCCAGAACGGATGCTGGATCTCGTACGGCACGAAGAAGCGCGCGGTGACCAGGATCAGCGTGCCCAGGATCAGCGATTTGGTCGCCGCCGCACCGACGTAGCCGATCACGATCTCCATCGCCGATACCGGTGCGGAGAGCAGTTCGTAGATCGTGCCGGCCCACTTGGGCATGTAGATGCCGAAGGATGCGTTGGAGATGCTCTCGCTGAGCAGCGACAGCATGATCAGCCCGGGGATGATGAAGGCGCCGTAGCTCACGCCGTCGACTTCGCCCATGCGCCCGCCGATGGCCGCGCCGAACACGACGAAGTACAGCGACGTGGACAGCACCGGCGAGACGATGCTCTCCATCAGCGTGCGGAAGGTACGCGCCATTTCGAAGCGGTAGATGGCGCGGATGGCGTAGACGTTCATGCGCGCATCTCCGAGAAGCGAATCCCCCTGTATCCCCCTTTTTCAAAGGGGGAACTCCGGTGAGCGTCACGCGAGAAGGAAGGCCTGGATGCAACTTGGCCATTCGCCGGCGCGATCATCAACTCCTCGCCGCTTGCTCTTCTCCCCTCTTTGGAAAAGAGGGGCTGGGGGAAATTGAGCTTCATGCCTTCCGCTCCCCTCCCCTCTTTGGAAAAGAGGGGTCGGGGGAGATTGAGCTTCATGCCTTCCGCTCTTCTCCCCTCTTTGAAAAAGAAGGGCTGGGGGAGATTGAGCTTCACGCCTTTCGCTCTTCTCCCCTCTTTGGAAAAGAGGGGCCGGGGGAGATTGAGCTTCATGCCTTCCGCTCTTCTCCCCTCTTTGAAAAAGAAGGGCTGGGGGAGATTGGGCTTCATGCCTTTCGCTCTTCTCCCCTCTTTGGAAAAGAGGGGTCGGGGGAGATTGAGCTTCATGCTTTCACCTCCCGTCCCTGCCGCACCAGGCTGACGAAGATCTCCTCCAGCGAACTCTCGCTGGAGTGCAGGTCCTTGAAGTCGATGCCGTGGTCGTGCAGGCGGCGCAGCAGCGCGGCGATACCCGTCTCCTGCGCCTGCACGTCGAAGGTGTAGACCAGCGAATGGCCGTCCTCGGTCAGTTCCAGCGGATACGCCGACAGATCCTCGGGTACGCGTTCCAGCGGCGACTGCAGCGTCAGCGTCAGCTGCTTCTTGCCCAGCTTGCGCATCAGCGTGGCCTTGTCCTCCACCAGCACCAGCTCGCCCTTGTTGATCACGCCGATGCGGTCGGCCATGTCCTCGGCCTCCTCGATGTAGTGCGTGGTCAGGATGATGGTGGTGCCGTTCTCGCGCAGGCGTCGCACCATTTCCCACATGTCGTGGCGCAGTTCGACGTCGACGCCGGCCGTGGGTTCGTCGAGGAACAGGATCTGCGGTTCGTGCGCGAGCGCCTTGGCGATCAGCACGCGGCGCTTCATGCCGCCGGACAGCGCCATGATCTTGCTGTCCTTCTTGTCCCACAGCGACAGTTCGCGCAGCACCTTCTCCAGGTAGGCGTCGTCGCGCGCCTTGCCGAACAGTCCGCGCGAGAAGCGCACCGTCGCCCACACGCTTTCGAACGCGTCGGTGGACAACTCCTGCGGCACCAGCCCGATCTTGCTCCGCGCGGCGCGGTACTCGTGCACGATGTCGTGGCCGTCGGCCTGCACGCTGCCCGCGCTGGCGTTGACGATGCCGCAGATGATGCTGATCAGCGTGGTCTTGCCGGCTCCGTTGGGGCCCAGCAGCGCGAAGATCTCGCCGCGCCGGATCTGCAGGTCGATGCCCTTGAGCGCCTGGAAGCCCGACGCGTACGTCTTGGTCAGCCCGCGGACATCGATGATCGGCGTATCGGCGGCTGACGGCATTCCGGGTTCCCTGCTGGAGGATGGACCCGCGGCATCGTACCGGAGTGCCTGTTCGCTGCCGTGTCGTTCCATGCCGCGCTCCTTCGTGCCGTGTTCAGCCCAGCCGGCCCGCGCTGCGCGAGGGCGCACTTTCCGTGCAGGCGCGCGTGGCGCGTGCCAGCAGCGTGCGCACGCCCGGCAGGATCACCCATGCCGCGGGCAGCGCCACCGCGAATGCCACCGGCCAGCCGCGCAGCCACTCGTGCATGAGGCCGGGACCGAAGCCGCTATGCAGCGCGGTCATGGCGAAGCTCATCACGCCTGACATCAGCGTGACCACCAGAGGTACGAATGCGAACTGGGCCTGTCTGGGCGAAAGCATGGCGGCGTTCCGTGC
The DNA here is from genome assembly GCF_035655815.1 of Lysobacter sp. Classification (NCBI taxonomy): domain Bacteria; kingdom Pseudomonadati; phylum Pseudomonadota; class Gammaproteobacteria; order Lysobacterales; family Lysobacteraceae; genus Lysobacter; species Lysobacter sp. The sequence goes on along the minus strand of NZ_DASRTS010000007.1, from coordinate 28,624 downwards.
GATGCGGGGGAGGCGAAAGATTAGGAACATGCGCATCGCGCGATAAGCCCATGGATGGGGGAAGAATCATCCCGTCAGCGGGCGAATGCGCATGAGGTGCCTTCCGGTACACGGAAACGCCATCGCCCTGGGTCACAATGCCGCCTTCGCGATCACGCCTCCGGGAGCGCCATGAAGTTCATGCTGATGGTCTACACCGACCCCGCCCTGATGGCCGAACTGCCGGCCGGCGAGTTCGACCGCCTGATGAAGGGCTGCCTGCACAAGGCCGACGAATTGCGCGCCGCGGGCATCCTGCTCGACGCGCAGCAACTGGAAGAGCCCGTCACCGCGCGCTCGGTGCGCACGCGCAACGGCAACACGCACGTGCTCGACGGCCCGTTCGCCGAGGCCAAGGAAGTCTTCGCCGGCTTCAACCTGATCGAAGCGGCCAGCATCGAGGAAGCGGTGGAAGTGGCCCACCAGTTCCCGTGGTCGCGCTTCGGTTCGATCGAGGTACGCCCGGTGCGCGACATGGAGCTGGTGCGCGAGCGCGTGGGCGCATAGGCCCGGGCAAGGGTCGGGTGATGGCCCTTTCCCGTTGTCGGAGAGGGTGGCGCGCAGCGCCGGGAGCGGGGTTGCACGCACGCGCCCTGCTGACCACTCGCATCGCTGTTTGACGAGCACCCGCTGGCCTTCGCGAACCCGGTCGTGTGCCCTCTCGCACCCATCGGAGTGCCTGCCCGAACGCGCAGAGGCGCCCTCGCGAACCCACCTGGGTGCCCTCGCGACCCCACCCGGGTGTCCGGTCGACCCCATCCGGGTGCCCTCGCGAACCCATCCGGGCGCCCGCTCGACCCCATCAGGGTGCCCTCACGATCCCACCTGAGTGCCCTCACGAACCCATTTGGGTGCCCTCGTGAACCCACCTGGGTGCCCTCGCGACCCCACCCGGGTGCCCGCTCAACCCCATCCGGGTGCCTCACGATCCCACCTGGGCGCCCTCGCGCACCCACCCGGGTGCCCGCTCGAACCCACCGGGATGCCCTCGCGCACCCAGCGAGATGCCCGCTCGAACCCCTCCAGGCGCCCTCGCGAACCCAGCCAGATGCCCGCTCGAACCCATCCAAGTGCCCTCGCGAATCCATGCGGACGTGGGCGCCACGGCCGCCCGCCGCGTGGCCTGTCCTACGGATGCTCCACCAGCGCCGCCGCCAGCCTCGCCCAGGGCGGGCGCTGCCCGACGAACAGGGCCTCCGTAGGCTGAAAGTCCCTGCAGTCCTCCAGGCTGCCCGCGTAGATCGTCACCAGGTCGGGCGCCGACTCGGGGGTGCCGAACAGCAGGCTGCCGCATTCGACGCAGAAGTTGCGGACCGCCGGCTGCCCGCTGCCGCCGGTGGTGCGCGCCTGCCGGATGGGTCCTGACGAGGTGAAGGAGGCCTTCGGCACGCCCAGCACGGGGACGCCGCCGCTGCCCGAAGCGCGCTGGCAGTCGCGGCAGTGGCAGACGACGGAGAACATCGCCGGCCCGGTCGAGTGGTAACGCGCCGCGCCGCACAAGCATCGACCGGTGAACATCCGCCCACTCCTCGATCCCAGGGTCCCCACGGGCAGGCGACGTTAGCACCGGCCGGGTCGACCGGGTGGTGCGTCTCGGCCGGTGCGACGGATGGTGCGGACACTGGTCGCCTCCTCGTCAGGGAGACCACCGGAGCGGCGCGCGGACTGGGCCCCGCGCGCCGCTCACGGTTTCCGGGCCGCGATGGCGTCCGTCCAGAGGCGCTGGAAGCGCTTACCTAAAGGCCGCGTGAAGCCGTCCCCCGGCAAAGGGCGACGCCCGTCATGTTTCGGCAACGCTCCCACTTGCCCATGCCCGCGGCCGCGTCAGGATCGGCACGCAGTCGCATTCATCTGCACATCAACCAGGGGAGTTCCATGAAGCACCTTCTGTCTGCCCTCGCGATCGGCGTCCTGCTGCTCTCGCCGGTGGCCGCCTCGGCCAAGGGCAAGCACCACGACCATGACCGCGACCGGCATGACCACCACGATCATGACGACGACCATCACCACGGCCACGACCGCGGCCGCAAGAACGGTCACTACAAGCACGACTATCGCCGTGGCGTGATGTACGTGGAACGCCGGGTGTACGTGGACGACTACGACCGCTACCACCTGCATGCGCCGCCGCGCGGGCACCGCTGGGTGCGCAGCGACGACGGCCGCTACGTGCTGATCGCGGTGGCCACCGGCATCATCGCCGACGTGCTGCTGCACCACTGAGCGCGCGATCCGTGTCGCAACGAAGGCCCGCCCGTGCGGGCCTTTGTTTTTGCGGGACGTGAACAACTGCACGGAGTAACGTCGCGATCACGCGCAGGTACGCGGCATCTAACACCGGCGGGCCTAACGTGGCCGTTCCTCCAGACGGAACCTCGCCATGGGCAGCAACAAGCACGCACAGGAACGGGTGAAGAGCGGCCACAGCACGCCGCCTTCCGGTGGCAACCGCAACACCGACCGCGACCACGCCATGCGCGCGGGCAAGGACGGGCCCACGCAGCGCAAGTCCGCCGTACACCGCGAACCCTCCACGCGCGACGAGGGGCGCGACGACCACCGCACCGGCAGCGACAAGCGCCACTGAACACGGGAGAACGATCCATGCGATCCGACAAGCAGAAGCTCCAGGCCCAGCAGAAGGAAGGCGGCAAGCGCGAGCAGAAGGACGTGGAAAATCGCCGCCAGCCGAAAGCGGCCTCCAAGCGGGGGCACGAAGAGAAGCCAGGCGGCGACGCCCTGACTCGCCGGCGCGACCAGAAGGGCCCGACCCTGCACTGAGGCGCGAGGCGGCCACACCGGTCCTTCACTTCGGCATGAGCACACTGAACGCGGCTGCCTGGGGGCGGCCGCGCCGGTTTCGCATCCGCAGTCCCACTGCTCATGGAGGAATGCCGTGAAGACATCCCGCTCGGTTCGCCTGCTTCCGCTTGCGCTCTGTTTCGCCTTCGCCGCCGGCTGCGCGTCCACGCCCGTCGACGAAGGTCCCAGCGAAACCGCCGCCGTGCAGGTCACCGCCGAGGGCCAGGTGATCGCGCTGGATTCGCCGTCGCGTCTGATCACCTTGCGCGACAGCGCCGGCAACGAAGTCCAGGTGCACGCCGACGAGACGGTGCGCAACTTCGAGCAGATCCGGGTGGGCGACGTGGTGACGCTGGACTACGTCCGCGCGGTCACGGTGGACATCCAGCCCGCCGGCAGCGCCGAACCCGGCGCGTACATCAAGCAGGACCAGGACGTGGCCAAGACCGGCGAGCGCCCGCGCCTGGGCACCCGCGAAGTGGTCACCGTGCTGGCGCCGATCCGTGCCATCGACACCGCCAACAACACCGTGACGGTGGAAGGTCCGCGCGGCAACGTGGTCACGCTGGACGTGGTGCGGCCCGAACACCAGGCGCGCCTGGGCCAGCTCAAGGTAGGCGACATGCTGCGCGTCGCGTTCACCGAGGCCGCGGCCGTGCAGGTGCGTCCGAAGGGACGCTGAAGGTTCGTTCGCATGCGGCGCACCAGAACTACCGTGCGCCTGCACTCACGGCCGGGTCTGCGCGGAAACGGTCGATGGGTGCCGCGCATGGTGCACCCAGGCGGTGGCCGCATGCGGGCGCGGCAGTTCCATCGCCGGCAGCGGTGCCCCGTCGTCGCGAAGCAGTTCGTCGTCGGTGTAGAGGCGATCGGCGAGCCGGTCGATGAAGTACTGCGCTGACTCGGTGGGCTTTTGCATCGCACGCATCTCCCGCAGGCCATTGCCTGCGGGGATGCATCGTGGGCGTTGCATGCCGCACCTGCCTTGAGCGGCCTCAAGGCGTCCGTCGGCGCTCGCGCGACTTTGTGGAAGCCGATGGCGTGGTGTCACGCCACCGGGTACGGGCCTTCCGCGAACTGCGTGTCGTGATAGCCCTTGCTGCCCACGGCGTCGGCGAGTTCGCTGCGGAAATCCAGGCCCTCGCGCAGTGCGCGCAGCGCGCTGGCGAAGTCGTAGCGCGGCCGCCAGCCCAGCACTTCGCGCGCGCGGGCATTCACGTACACGCGGTCGATGTGCGGAAACATCCGCCAGCCGCGCGCCACGTACAGCGCGGCGAACTCGGGGAAGCGGCGCGCGACGACGGCCGGCGCGTCGCGGCGCAGTTCCGGCAGGTCGTCCGCCTTGAACGGCGTGGTGGCGGAGATGATGAAGCGGCCGAAACCCACCGCCCGTGCGCGCTCCAGCGCCAGCAGGTGCGCAGTCACCGCATCGGCGATGTCGACGCGGCGATAGAGCAGCTCGTTGGCCTGCGCGTTGGCGGTGGAAAATCCGTTGCGCACGTCGATGCTGTCGTCGGCTTCGGGGAAAAAGCGCGACGTGCGCAGTACCAGCACCGGCAACCGGCGCTTGCGGTAGAACAGCTCGCACAGCTGCTCGGCCGAGAGCTTGGTCACGCCGTAGATGTTCTTCGGGATGGGCGTCACGTCCTCGGTGATCCACGCGGCCGGCTCGCCAGGCGCCGGCGTGAGTGCCGCGCCGAACGTGCTGGTGGTGCTGGTGAACACGAACGACTCGACGCCCGCCGCCACCGATTCTTCCAGCAACGCCAGCGTGCCGCTGATGTTGGTGTCGACGAACTCCTGGTGCGCGTGCGTGGCCACGTGCGGCTTGTGCAGCGTGGCGGCATGGATCACCGCATGCACGCCGCGCATGCTGTCGCGCACGAAGCCGCGATCGACGATGGAACCGATGCGGTCGGTGAAGGCGGACGGCTTGATGTCGATGCCGCGCACGTCGCGGCCGGCTGCACGCAGCTCCCGCATCAATGCTTCGCCCAGATGGCCGGCGCTGCCGGTCACGAGAATGGTCATGGCGCAGGTTCCGGGGGAGGAGTGAAACCCATTATGTCCACGGCCACGTCGCGCAGGCAGGCGCGACGCGCCGTCGTCGGCTAACCGCCAGCGGGGGCGAGGTATGCGGCCTGTTGGCTCGACAGGCTGGCCTTGACCCGGCGCGAGGTCTCGTCGGCCAGCACTTCGTTGTGCCCCTGCGCGACCGCCTGCACGATCTGCGCGGCCACGTCCTGCGGCGCGATCTTTGGCACGTCCACGCCCGCGGTCATGTCGGTGTCCATCAGGCCGATGTGCACGCCGATGACGAGGGTGCCCTGCCCCGCCAGTTCGTGGCGCAGGCCGTTGGTCATCGACCATGCCGCGGCCTTGGACACGCAGTAGGTGGACGTGCCGGGCAGGCTGATCCAGCTGAGCACGGACAACACGTTCACCAGCGCGCCGCCGCCGTTGCCCGCAAGCATCGGCGCGAACGCGGACGCCACGCGCCAGGCACCGAACAGGTTGGTTTCCAGTTCCTCGCGTGCCCGCGCTTCGCCGTCCGTGGCGAGCAGCACGCCGCTGCGCGAGATGCCGGCGTTGTTGACGACCACGTTGACGTCGGCGCATTCGCGCGCGGCGGCATGGATGGAATCGGCCGAGGTCACGTCCAGGGCAACCGGAATCGCACCCGGCACGTCCACCGACGCGGGATGGCGTGCGGCCGCGTAGACCTTCCCCGCGCCGGCTTCGCGGAACGCTTCCACCAGCGCGCGGCCCAGGCCGCGATTGGAGCCGGTGACCAGGACGACGGCGTCGCGGATGTCCATCTTCGTCTCGCTTGGGAGGGCGGGTGTGATGAGGCTGCCCGCGCGGCCCGCGGGACGAATAGGACATCCGGGCGCATCGAGGGTTGCCGGGACGACGCGGGCATTGGCCCCATGCATCGCGCGCACAGTGGCTCTCGAATGGGGCCGCTTGCGGGCCTACCGTCGTCCTGCCTCCCCCACGTCGAGGACACGACGATGACCCAGCGCCACCGCACCCTGCTCCGCTCCCTGTTGCTCACGGCCGCCACGCTGTTGCCGCTGGCGGCGCTCGCCGGCGACCACGACGGCGACCGCGCGCGCGGCTGCGCCCGCCAGTTCGAACTGGCGCAGCGCATGGACATGGAATCCTTCCGCGACTACGACGCCGAGACCTTCCGCGCCGTGCACGACGAACGCGCCATCACCGTATTCGCCAGCGGCGCCGTGCGCACCGGCATCGACTCGATCATGACCACGCTGGCCAGCCATTTCGCCAATCGCGAGGCGCTGTGGAGCTGGACCGAGGTGTATCGCGTGGTGGACGGCTGCAATTCGGCGTTCATCCTGTACGAGACCGTGTACGAGATTCCGCGCATCGGCTACCGCCAGCGCGCGTACACCGGCGTCACCTACAGCCACGACGGGCACCGCTGGCTGGCGATCGCCGACCAGGGCACGCCTCTGCCGTGAGCGCGGACGCGGTCGTTTCGGACTGATCCCATGGAGACGGCACCCGCCGCCACCTAGCCTCGCGCCACTTCCCGGCGCGAGGCTTCCATGTCCCATTCGACTGCACTGCCGGTCTGCGGCGCACTGCTCGCGCTGCTCGTGGCCTGCGCGTTCGAGTGGCGGCAGCGTCGCGGCTCGCGCGACCTGACGAGGCCACATGCGCCGCGCTGTCCATTCTCGATCCGCAGCCCGCTGCTCCGCGGCTCTTATCGCGCAGACGACGCCGGGTAGAGCCGACTAATTCGCATGGCCGCGCGTCGCGCGCCTGCGGAAGCTTGTCGGCGGCCGGGGCGAGCCGGCCGGGCATCCCACGGGTGCCTCTCCCAACTGACCCCCACAGGCTGCGGCGCGTTGCCGCAGCCTTCTTTTTGCCTCAGCGCTCGTAGTTGCTCAGCGCCAGCTGCAGCAGCGCTCGCGCCTGCTCGCGCAGCGACGCGGGCTCGAGGATCTCGGCGTCGCTGCCGTAATGCATCACGTCCATCAGCAGCTCGCGGCCGGCGCTGTACGGCACCTTGAGCTCGTAACGGCCGTCCGGCAGGAAACGCCCCTGCTGCTGCGAGTGCCAGTGCTCGTCCGCCACCCAGCGCGCGGCCTTCGGGCTGAAGACGATGGTCGCCCAGCCCTTGGGCGTACCGGAAAAGATGCCGTAACTGGACGCCAGGTGCTGGTCGAGCTCCTCGTCGGGCACGTCGCGCGCGGTCTCGTCGCTGAGCCTGGCGGCACTGATGCGGTCGACGGCGAAGCTGCGCAGCGCCTCGCGGCCGTGGTCCCAGGCGTCGAGGTACCAGTTCTCGCGGTAGTGCGTGAGGCGCTGCGGCGACACCGTGCGGCGCGTCTGCTCGTCCGTGGAGCGCGCGCGGTATTCGAAGCTGAGCTGCTTGCGATCCAGCACCGCGGTGGCCACGGTGCGGAACGCGGTCTCGTCCAGGCGCCGGGTACGGTGCGGAATCACGCGCACGCGTTCGACCGGAACGCGGCGTCCGCCGGCGTGTTCGTCCAGCAGCTTCTCGATGCGGTGCTGCAGCGGCGCCAGTGCGTTCGACAGCACGCCGCCGCCGCTGCGCACCAGCAACTGCTGCGCGGCCAGGAGCGAGTGCAGTTCCTCGGAACTCAGCCACAGGCCGGGGAGTTCGAAGCGGTCGCCATCGCTGTGGTCATAGCGGAAGCCGGCTTCGCCGTTGCCGACCACCGGTGCCATCAGGTAGTCGCGCAGGTAGGCCAGGTCGCGATAGACCGTTGCCCGGGAGCATTCCAGATCTTCCTGAAGACGCTGCACCGTCACCGGATAGCGCGCGGCGCTGAGGATGCGGTGCAGGGCGTGGATGCGTTCTATGCGTTCCATGATCGCGGGTAGGGGATTTCGGACGGAAAGGATCGCACCCCGCCCCGGGCATCGCCAGCACCGGCGCGGGCCAACTCCGGCGTAACTGGGGTTTAACCGGGCCCCCACGATACTGCGGCCGCATCGCCAGGGGGTGTGATGGATTCGACGCAGGGAACGCGCAGCGAGACATGGCTGGCCGCCACGGTGGCGGTGCTGTCCACAACGGCGATGTTCTGGGGACTTTCGCGGATGATGCGGCCGATCCTGGTGCCTGCGCTCGTCGATGCGCCGCTGCAGGTGGTGTGGATCGAACGCGAACCCGTCACACCGCACGATGAATCATCGGCAACAGCCGGTCGCGTGGCCACCGCGTCAGCATCGCGCCCGATGCCGCGGGCGCGCGTGGAAGTTGCCGCTGCGGCCATCGCTCCGGCAGCCACCGCGCGCGAACCGGAGCCCGGCCATCCACTCTCCGCCGTGTACCTGATGCAGGCGCGCGATGCGGCCGCGACGGACCCGGCGCAGCCGCCTGACCCCCTGGCCGATCGCCAGGTACGCCTGCCTGGCGAAGGCGCCGAGCGCTTCCGCATGCGCCGGCAGACCAGCGTGGCGACCGTGGTGTCGGGCATTGGCCGGATGTTCGGCGCACGCGATCCGGACGAACCCTGCCGCGAACATCGCCGCAACATCGACGATCTGGCGCTGGACGGCGACAGCGCCGCACTGCAGCAGCAGATCGATTACGAACGCAGGCGGTGTCGCCCCTAGTGCCGCGCAGGCACAATGTCGGGATGCGCGCGCCCCAGACGTCGTACGCCGACGAGCCAGCCATCGACACCTCGCCCGAGATCGGCGACGAGGTCAAGACCACCACGTGCTACATGTGCGCGTGCCGTTGCGGCATCAAGGTGTGGCTGAAGGACGGCCAGATCCGCTATATCCAGGGCAATCCGGAGCACCCGGTGAACCGCGGCGTGCTGTGCGCCAAGGGCTCGGCCGGGATCATGCAGCACTACTCGCCGGCGCGGCTGGACAAGCCACTGCTGCGCGTGGGCGAGCGCGGTGCGGGCGAGTTCCGCGAGATCGAATGGGACGAAGCGCTCGAAATCGCCACGTCCTGGCTCAAGCCGATCCGCGAGCGAAACCCCGACGAACTGGCCTTCTTCACCGGCCGCGACCAGTCGCAGGCGCTCACCGGCTGGTGGGCGCAGCAGTTCGGCACGGTCAATTACGCCGCGCACGGCGGCTTCTGCTCGGTGAACATGGCCGCCGGCGGGCTGTACACGGTGGGCGGCAGCTTCTGGGAGTTCGGCGAGCCCGATTGGGAGCAGACGCAGTACCTGATGCTGTGGGGCGTGGCCGAGGACCACGACTCCAACCCGATCAAGCTGGGGCTGGGGCGACTGAAGGAACGCGGCGCCAAGATCGTCGCGGTGAATCCGGTGCGCAGCGGCTACGGCGCCATCGCCGACGAATGGATCGGCATCCGGCCGGGCACCGACGGGCTGTTCGCGTTCGCGCTGGTGCACGAACTGCTGAAGGCCGACCGCATCGATCTGGATTACCTGGTGCGCTTCACCAACGCGCACTGGCTGGTGGTACGCGAGCCGGGCGGCGCCGACGACGGGCTGTTCGCACGCGACCTGGACGGCCACGTGCTGTGCGCCGTGGAGGCGCACCGCTTCGCCCGCGCCGACGACATCGGCATCGCGCCGCGCGTGGTCGGCGAGTACACGCTGCGCGACGGCCGCCGTGCCGTGCCGGTGTTCCACCTCATCGTCGAACGCTACCTCGACCCGCAGTACGCGCCCGACGCGGTGAGCGAACGTTGCGGCATTCCCGCCGACACCATCCGCCGCATCGCGCGCGAACTGGCCAATGCGGCGTTCGAGCAGGCGTTCGAGCTGCCGATCGCATGGACCGATGCGTGGGGCCGCGAGCACACGCACATGCAGGCGCGGCCGGTATCGATGCACGCGATGCGCGGCATCAGTGCGCACAGCAACGGCTTTCACACCTGCCGCGCGCTGCACCTGCTGCAGATGCTGCTGGGCGCCGTGGATGCGCCGGGTTCGTTCCGGTATCAGCCGCCGTTTCCCAAGCCGCTGCCGCCGCCGAACCGTCCGGGCAAGTCACGCCAGGCCAACGGCGTGCTGGACGCGGCGCCGCTGGGATTCGTGCACGGCCCGGAAGACCTGGTGGTGGACGGCGACGGGCAGCCGCGCCGTATCGACCACGCCTTCTCGTGGGCCTACCCGCTGGCGGCGCACGGCATGATGCATACGGTCATCCGCAATGCGTGGGCGGGCGATCCGTACCGCATCGACACGCTGATGATGTTCATGGCGAACATGAGCTGGAATTCGTCGATGAACACCGCGCAGACGATGGCGTGGCTGACCGACAAGGACGACGCGGGCGAGTACCGCATCCCGCGCATCATCTACGCCGATGCGTACGCGTCGGAAATGGTGGCCTACGCCGATCTGGTGCTGCCGGACACGACCTACCTGGAGCGCTTCGACGCGATCAGCCTGCTCGACCGGCCGATTTCCGACGCGGATGGTGCCGCGGATGCGATCCGCCATCCGGTCCTGGATGCGTCCAGGCAACGCGAAGGCCGCGACGTGCGCGGCTTCCAGTCGGTGCTGATCGAACTGGGCGCGCGCATCGGCCTACCAGGCCTGTCGAACGAGGACGGCTCGCCGAAGTACCGCGACTACGCCGACTACATCGTGCGGCACGAGCGCGCGCCGGGCGTCGGCCTGCTGGCCGGCTGGCGCGGCACGCATGGCGAGAGCGAGGCGAAGGGCCTGCCGAACCCGGAACAGTTGCAGCGCTACATCGAAAACGGCGGCTTCTGGCGCAGCGAGATCCCCGAGCACGCGCGCTATTTCAAGATGGCCAACCGCGGCTACCTGGACTGGGCGCAGCGGATGGGCTTCCTGGCCACGGCCGAGCCGATCGTGCTGCAGCTGTATTCGGAAACGCTGCAGAAGTTCCGCCTCGCCGCGCAGGGACACGGCGCGATGCAGCCGCCGGACGAACACCGCGAGCGCGTGGCGACGTATTTCGACCCGTTGCCGATGTGGTACGAGCCGTTTGAAGGCGCGCAGGTCGACTCAGGAAAGCACCTCTCCCCCCGGGAGAGGGGTTGGGGTGAGGGCCGGGACGCGCGGGACGTTGCCGATGATGCGGCGCTGTGCACTTCACCCCTCCCCAACCCTGCCCTGCAGGCACGAGAGGGGGCGAAAGGCGGAAGCCAAAGCCCGGATCAAGATCAGAGCCACTCATTCCCCCTCAGCGCCGTCACCCAGCGCCCGATGTTCATGTACCACGCATGGGGTTCGCAGAATGCGTGGCTGCGGCAGATCGCCGCGCGCAACTGGCTGTACCTGCATCCCGACACCGGCGCGCGGTACGGCATCGGCGACGAGGACTGGATCGAGGCGGTCTCGCACCACGGCCGCATCGTGGTGCAGGCGAGGTTCGCCGCGAACGTGCAGCCCGACACCGTGTGGACCTGGAACGCCATCGGCAAGCGGCGCGGTGCGTGGCGCCTGGGCAAGGATGCGCCGGAAGGACGCCAGGGCTTCCTGCTCAATCACCTGATTTCCGACATCACGCCACGGGGCGATTACGCCAACGCCGACCCGGTGACGGGACAGGCGGCGTGGTTCGATCTGCGCGTGCGCATCGCGAAGGTGGCCGACGCCAGCGCGAGCGCGCCGCAGTTCGCCGCGCTCGAGCTGGGCGAGGCCGACGACCGGCCGCTGCGCTACGGCGCCCAGTTCCGCGCGGCCAGAGAGAAAGGCACGAGCCGATGAAATCCATACGACTGTTCGCCGGCTGGCTGTGCATCGTGCTCGGCTTCGCCGTGATGATCCTGATGAGTTTCGGCCTGTTCGATCCGGTGCATACGCCCGGTTCGGCCACGTCGATGACGCCGCTGCTCATCGGCATGCTGCCGAGCGTGAGCTTCGGCATCGCCCTGTTCGCGATCGGCGTATGGCTGATCAGCACCGCCAAACGCCGCTGAACCCGCATGACCGACCTGCCTCCGCCGTCGAAGAAGAAACTGGGCCTGGTGATCGACCTGGACACCTGCGTGGGCTGTCACGCCTGCGCGGTGAGCTGCAAGGAATGGAACGCCGGCGGATTCGCCGCGCCGCTCACGGACGAGCAGCCGTACGGCAAGGATCCGACCGGCGTGTGGTTCAACCGCGTGCACAGTTACGAGGTGGCGGCGACGGACTTCACCACGCCGGCGTTCGACCCGCACGCCTCCGCACCGGCACGCGAAAGCGCGTGCAGCGGCACGACGACGCTGGCGGCGATGGCCTCGCAGCCCGCGATGACGCTGCATTTCCCGCGCTCGTGCCTGCACTGCGAGCAGCCGGCCTGCGTGACCGTGTGCCCCACCGGCGCCAGCTACAAGCGCGCCGAGGACGGCATCGTGCTGGTGGACGAGGACAAGTGCATCGGCTGCAAGCTGTGTTCGTGGGCGTGCCCGTACGGCGCGCGCGAGTACAGCGCGGTCGAGGGCGTGATGAAGAAATGCACGCTGTGCATCGACCGCATCTACAACGAGAACCTCGACGAGGCCGAACGCCAGCCGGCCTGCGTGCAGGCCTGCCCGACACGTGCGCGCCACTTCGGCGATCTGGGCGATCCGGAATCTAAGGTCTCGAAGCTGGTGGCCGAGCGCGGTGGCGTCGATCTGTTGCCGCAACTGAGCTACCGGCCCGTGAACAAGTACCTGCCGCCGCGTCCGCGCCGCGCCGGTGACGCGAACGCTTCGAACACCGCCACCGAAACCCTCGACACGAGCGCGCTGCCGCCGGTGCTGCGCTGGCTCGATCGCGTCCTCAGCCGCTGAGTCTCACGCATGCATCCTGCGTTCTCCGTCATCCTCTTCACGACGCTGTCGGGCGCGGGCTACGGCCTGCTGCTGTGGGCCGGCGGGCTGATCCTGCTGCCCGCGCTGCAGGGCCGGGCGCCCGCGCACGGCGCGGTGGCGCTGCTGTGGGGCGTGCTGCTGGTGCTGGGCTTCGTGCTGACCACGCTGGGGCTGCTCAGCTCGATGTTCCACCTGGGCAAGCCCGGGCGCGCTTGGCGTGCGTTCTCGCAATGGCGCAGTTCGTGGCTTTCGCGCGAGGGCGTGTTCGCGGTGCTCACGGCGCTGGTCGTGCTGTGCATGCTGGGCCTGCTCGGTGCCGCGCTGATCGGTCGCGCACCGGCCGCGATCTGGTCGGCGATGGCGTGGCTGGCCGGCCTGATGATGCTGCTGGCGCTGTGCACCATCGGCTGCACCGCGATGATCTATGCCTCGCTCAAGCCGATTCCCGCGTGGCGGCAGGCGCTGGTGGTACCGCTGTATTTCGCCTTCGCCGTGCTCAGCGGCTGGCTGCTGATGATGGCGCTGGCCAACTGGGCCGGGCTGTCGGATGAAGCGCTGGCGGTGAACCTGCTGGTCACCTTCGCGCTGACCGCCGCTACCGCGGTGATGAAGCTGGCGTACTGGTTCCGCATCGACCGCCAGTCGCTCGGCGCCACGCGCGGTGATGCAGTGGGCCTGCCGGGACGCGACGTCACGGTGTTCGAGCGCCCGCACACGCAGGACAACTACCTCAATCGCGAGATGGGCTACGTGCTGGCCCGCAAGCATGCGCGGCCGCTGCGGGCCATCGCGGTGCTGCTGTTCGCTCTGGTGCCGGCCGTGGCGGCTTGGCTGGCCTGGGCGCATCCGGACTGGGCGGGGCCGGTGTTCACGCTCGCCGCGGCGTTGGCGCTGATCGGCGTGGCGGTGGAACGCTGGCTCTTCTTCGCCCAGGCCCGGCATGTCGTCACGCTTTATTACTGACGCGCCGGCGGGTTCGAAGCCAATTCATCCAGGTTCTGGCAAACTGCCCGGGCGCGACTGGAAGCGTTTTCAGCGCGTTTTCCTCCGCATTCATACAGCCTGACCATGCTCGGTGCACTTGGGCTCGCCTTGAGCGGCGCCTTCCTCACCCTGCCGTCGCCAGCGTTGAATGGCGACCCGACGCTGATCGCCATCGCGAGCGATCCGGCGCAGATGCGGCTGTACTGCTTTTCCACCCGCTGCGGCGACGCGGAGTGGCGGCTGGCGACGTCCGCCCCGGCCCCGGTCGAGCCGACCGAATCCCACCGCCGCACCCTGCGTCTGCCCGGCAGCCAGAGCTATGCGCCGCTGGGCGCGCCGGCCACGCCGCGCGACCGCAGCTCGCTGTACTCCAACGACTTCCGCATCGGCACGCGCTACGAAGTCGATGCCGTGCGCGACGGGCCGACGCGGATCGGCCTGGCGCTCGGTGCCGGCTACCGACTGGCGCCGCTGTACGACGACGGCATCAACCAGCCCGGCCCGGTGTTGCGCGGCGAACTCAACTTCGGCCAGCAGATCGGCGAACGTGCGCTGTGGACGCAGCGCGTGCAGTTCGAAAGCGGCCGCGGCGAGGCTTTCGTGAAGCAGTCGGTAAGCCTGGACGTGAACCTGTGGCCCAACTGGACGCTGGAAAGCGACTTCGCGATCCGCCACGACACCCAGTCGGGCGGCGGCAAGGAAACCGCGGAGAGCCGCATCGAGTTGCGCCGCCGGTTCTGACGAACGCCGTCGCGGATCAGTCCCCGCCGAACGCGGCCAGCAACAGCAGGATCAGGCCCGTCGCGGCCACCAGCGCATGCGTCAGCACGAGCCATGCCGGAAGCAGCCGTTGCCGCCATTTGTAGGCCAGGCTGAGGATCGCGCCGCCCGTCGCGGCCAGCAGGAACAGCACCAGCGCGAGCACCGCCAGCGATGGCACCGGTTGCGTGCAGGCCGCATACACCAGCAGCGTAAGGCCCGACGCTGCGAGCAGTCCGTGCAGCATCGCCAGCCAGGCGGGGGGATTGTGTCGCGTCGCGAAACGGATGCCCGCCATCAGCAAGCCGCCCAACGCGGTGATGACCAGCAGGATCGATGCGGTCTGGAGCATGCCGCGCTCCTCATCTGAACCGGTGCCAGCCTAGGCCGGCACCGGTGAGCCCGCCGTGTCGACGATGTCGATGCGACGTCAGGGCGCCCCGTCGCCTGGCCTTCAGTGTGATGCGGAAATCAGCTCGCCCGCGCCTTGCGCCAGCAGCTTCTGCGCGACGTCCAGCCCCAATGCGTCCGGCGCATCGCCGCGACCTTCGGCTTCGGCGCGCACCAGGCGACCTTCCGATGCCGAACCGACCAGGCCGGCCAGGTGCAGGTGCTCGCCGTTCAATTGTGCGAATGCCGCGACCGGCACGTGACAGCTGCCATGCAGCGCGCGGTTCATCGCCCGCTCGGCTTCGGCACAGGTGCGCGTGGCGGCGTCGTCCAGGCGCGCGCACAGTTCGCGCGTCGCCAGGTTGTCCTCGCGGCATTCGATGGCTACCGCACCCTGCGCCGGCGCGGGCAGCCACTGCGGCGCCTGCATGCGCGAACGGATGCGCGATTCGAAACCGAGCCGCTGCAGGCCCGCGCAGGCCAGCACGATGGCGTCGTACTCGCCGGCATCGAGCTTGGCCAGGCGCGTGTTGACGTTGCCACGCAGGTCCAGCAGTTGCAGGTCCGGGCGCCGCGCGCGCAGTTGCGCCTGGCGACGCAGCGACGATGTGCCCACCCGTGCGCCCTGCGGCAACGCGGCGATGTCGTCGTAGCGGTTGCTCACGAACGCATCGGCGTAGTCGGCGCGCGCCAGGATGGCCGGCAGCGCGAACCCGGGCTCCAGTTCCATCGGCACGTCCTTGAGCGAATGGACCGCGCAGTCGGCTTCGCCGCGCAGCATCGCCAGCTCCAGTTCCTTCAGGAACAACCCCTTGCCGCCGATGGCCGCGAGCGAACGGTCCAGCACCTCGTCGCCGCGCGTGCTCATCGGCACCAGTTCGACGTGAAGCCCCGGAAAGACCGCCCGCAGGCGTTCGGCGACGTGTTCGCTCTGCCACAGGGCGAGCGGACTCTTGCGGGTAGCGATGCGCAGCGTGTTCATCCGCGCATTATCGCCGATGCGGCGCATGCCCCGACCGACCGCATCACAGGTGCTTGAGCGTTTCCTTCAGCCCCGCGACGCAGCGGCGGCTGACTTCCAGCGGCGCCTTGCCGTGACGGAGCACCGCCTGCACGTGGCCGTCGGGGGCGCGGCGCAGTTCGATGATTTCGTGGCGCGCGACCAGGCAGTTGCGGTGGATGCGGACGAAGCGTTCGCCGAACTCGTCCTCGAGCGATTTCAGCGACTCCTCGATGAGGTCCTCGCCGCGCGCGTGGTGCACGACGACGTACTTCTCCTCGGCGTGCAGGTAGTGCACGTCCTCGACCGGAATCAGGCGCAGGCTGCCGCGCAGGCGCGCGCACAGGTGGCTGCGGCGCTGGCCGCCCTGCGGGGCACCCGTCGCGGCGGCGGTGCGTTCGCGGCCGGCCGCGAAGGTGCGCACGCGCTCCAGCGCGGCCGCGAGGCGCTCGGCGCGCACCGGCTTGACCAGGTAGTCGATGGCTTCGGCCTCGAAGGCCGACAGCGCATGCGCGTCGTAGGCGGTGCAGAACACCACGGCCGGGCGCGGCTCGAATGCGGCCAGGTGACGCGCCGCTTCCAGTCCGTCGATGCCCGGCATGGCAATGTCGAGCAGGACCAGGTCGGGGCGGTGTTCGGCGCATGCATGCAATGCGTGCTGGCCGTCGGCGGCTTCGGCGACGACTTCCACGCCGCGCTGCTCGGCCAGCAGTCCGCGCAGGCGCTCGCGCGCCAGCGGCTCGTCATCGGCAATCACTACCCTCATCGGCGCCTCCATTCCCCTGTAGGCAGACCACGCACGCATGGTAGCCCCGGCCCGGGTCCGGCTGCCAATGGGGCGGTGGACTGCCCTCAGCCGGCGAAGCGGCGGTCCAGCCAGTCGCCCAGGGCCTGGATTTCCTCGGCGCAGACCTGGTGCGCCATCGGGTACACGTGCCATTCCAGGTCGAAGCCCATCGCTTTCATCGCCGCGGCGCCGCGCTCGCCGATGGCGGCGGGCACCACCGGATCGAACTGGCCATGCGCCATGAAGAGCGGCTGGGTAATGGCGGCTTGCTGCAGCGCGGCGGCGGCTTGCTCCGGCGCTTCCGGCAGGTAGGTCGACAGGCCGGCCAGGCCCGCCAGCGGCACCTTGCGGCGCAAGCCGGCCGACAGCGTGATCGCCCCGCCCTGCGAGAAGCCGACCAGCACGATGCGTTCCGGCGGCACGCCGCGCTCGCCTTCGCGCGCGATCAGTGCCTCGACCTGCGCCACCGACTCCGCCACGCCCGCGGCATCGGCGCGCTTGCCGGCGTGTACCGCGTCGAAGTCGAAGCTGACGATGTCGTACCACGCACGCATGCGCATGCCGTTGTTGATGGTCACCGGCCGCACCGGCGCGTGCGGGAACACGAACCGCAGCGCGGGCCAGTGCCGGCGCACCAGCTCGGGCACGATCGGTCCGAAGTCGTGGCCGTCGGCGCCCAGGCCGTGCAGCCAGAGCACGGTCCAGCGGGGATCGGAGCCGGTTTCGAATTCGACGGCGTCGAGCAGCGTGGCGGTGTCGTTCATGCGGGCATTGTCGCCGCTGCCACCGCGCGTCGCCAGCGCGTCAGCCGTTCTTCTCCGGCGGCAGGTTGAACATCACCGTGCGCACCGTGCCCAGGCGTTGGCCGGTGGCCTCGAAACGCCAGCGCGAAGCGGCGGCCAGGGCAGCCTCTTCAAACACGCCCTGCGGCTGCGCCGACACGGCGCGCGCATCGGCGACGGTGCCGTCGGGCTGGATGGTGAAGGCGACCTGCACGCGCCCCTCGATGCGCCGGTTGCGCGCGCTTAGCGGATAGCGCGGTGCGGCGTCGGCGATCAGCTTGGGCAATGCGCGCGGCGCGGGTGGCGGCGCCTGCACCTTCGGTGCTTCGATCTTCGGAGCGGGCGCAGGCGGCGGCTCGGCAGCGGCTACGACGGGAACCGGCGTCGGCGCTGCGGGCGGCGTCTGTACCGACTGCGTGCGTGCCGGTGAGGGAGCCGTCGCAGGTGTGGGTGGTACGGTGCGTGCGAGCGAGGCGGCGGCCTCGCGAGCGCCTTCCTCGCGATCTGCAAGCGCCTGTGCAAGTCGCAGGCCCTCGCGCAGGCGTGGCAGCGCGGGCGCGCCGGCGTCCATGCGCGCCAGCAGCGCGAGCAGCCGGTTCGTTTCCTGCAGTTCGTTGCGCGACAGCGCCTGCTCAGCGGCGATCAGCACGTACGGCTGCAGCTCGGTCAACGCACTCGCCACGCCCGCCGCTTCGGGCGAACGCTCGCGCAGTGCGAGGTAGTAGTCCACCGCGCAATCGCCCGCGGGTGAGTGGATGCGCTGCTCGCGCAACGCCTGTTCGGCGCGCGTGCGCAGGCTGTCGGCATCGAGATCGTCCAGCACCGGCCGGGGCAGCTGTGGCGTTTCCTGCACGGCCTGCGCGCCTGCATCCACCTGCTGCGGCGCCTGGCTGCACCCCGCAATCGCCAGCGCGAACGCCAGCGCACCCCACTTCCAGCCGTACTGCATCTCACTGCCCCTGTCGAAAAGCGCGCACAGGGTAGGAAGCGCGTGTGACGGCAATGCGGCAGCGCGGCGTTCGAAATTGTGTATCGCCCTCGGACACGCGTACGCTTGCGGCGATGCCTCGTGCCTTCGCCCCCGTCCTGCGATTCGTGCTGCTCGGCCTGCTGCTGGCCGGCGTGGCGCTGAAGCCGTCGCTGGCGATCGCCGAGGAAATGCACGAACTGCTCTCGCATGCCGTGCTGGCCGGCGACGGCCATACCCACGAGGACGCACATGCCGTGCAGAGCGATCCTTCGACGGATGGCCAAAGTCCGCACGACGACAGCCACTTCCACCTGACCCATTGCTGCGGCCAGCAGGCTGCCGTGCTGCCGCGCCTGGACCTGGTGCTGTCCGCACCCGCCACCGCTTCGCCGATCCGGGCGCATGCGATGGCCTTCCGTCCGGCGCCGCACGCCGCACCGTTCCGGCCTCCGATCGTGGCGTGAGCGTTCCGCCGGCCCAGGCGCCGGCGTTCCGTCCACACGACATCGGAGCGTTCCCATGTTTTCGCGACTCGCGGCGTTGGCCGCGCTGGTCGTCGTGCCTGCGTTGGCCCCGCCCGCGCATGCCGTCGACCGCCTGACCCTGGACGATGCGTTCGCGCGCGTCGCATCCGTCCATCCCGACCTGCGCCTGACGCCGCTGCGCGGCCAGGCGCTGTCGGCCGAACTCGACACCGCACTGCAGCGTCCGCCGCTGCGCGCCGGTGTCGAGATCGAGAACGCCTTCGGTAGCGGCGGGTACGCCGCGCTCGACGGCGCCGAACTCACCCTGAGCCTGGCTTCCGTGCTCGAACGCGGCGGCAAGCGCGAGGTACGGCGCGCGATGGCGCAAAGCCGCATCGATGCGCTGGCCCTTGAGCGCGAGACCGCGCGCCTGGACCTGCTGGCCGAAGTCGCGCGGCGCTACCTCGCCGTGGCCGCCGCACAGCGCCAACGCGAGCTGGCCGACGCCGACATCGTGCAGCGGCGGCGCACCGTGGCCGCCGCACGCCAGCGACTGGATGCGGGCGCGTCGCCGGAGTCCGTATGGCTCGCCGCACAGGCCGCGCTTGCGCGCGCCGAGTTGGACCGGCGTCGCGCCGAACAGTCCGCGGTGGCGGCGCGCCAGCACCTGGCCGCCTTGTGGGGCCAGCGCGAACCGGATTTCGAACTGGCCACCGTCGACCTGCTGGACCTGCCGCACATCGCCGACTTCGACGTACTGGCAGCGACGCTGGAGCGCACGCCAGAACTGCTCCGGTTCGCGGACCAGCGCCGCATCGGCGAGGCGCGGCTGCAGCTGGCCCGCACGCAGTCGCACGCCGACGTCGACTGGCAGTTCGGCGTACGCGCACTGCGCGAGAGCGACGACGTGGCGCTGGTGGCTGGTGCGTCGTTGCCGCTGGGCCAGGCGCGACGTGCCCGGCCGGAGATCCGCGCGGCGGAAGCCGAACTCGCAGTGCTGGAAGTCGAGCGCGAGGCGCGCGGAATGTCGCTGTATTCCACCCTGGTCGAAGCGCACGGCCGCTACCGCGTGGCGCAGATGGAAGTGGTGCGCCTGGGCGAGGACGTCCTACCGCGCCTGGCACGCGCCGAGGCCGCCGCCGAACGCGCGTATCGCGCGGGCGCCATCAGCTATCTCGAATGGGCGCAGCTGCAGTCCGAACGCAGCGCACTCGCCCGCCAGCAACTGGACACCGCGCTGGAAGCACGGCGCGCCCTCATCGAAATCCAGCGTCTGACCGGCGAAGCCCTCGTGCAGCCGGCCGGCGCGACGCAACCGGGAGTCTCCCCGTGAACGCATGCTCGATCCTTGTTTCTTCGGCGTTGACCGCATTGCTGTTGCTCACCGGTTGCGGCGGCGGCGAAACGCCACACCCGCACGAAGGCGAAGCCGCCCATACGCAGGAAGAACCGGCGCGCGGCGCCCACGGCGGCCGGTTGCTGCAGCAGGACGGCTACACGGTGGAGCTGGGCATCGTCGAGGACGGCGTGCCGCCGACGTACGAGGCGTGGCTGTATCGCGACGGCAAGCCCCTGCCGGCAAGCGCGGGTGAAGTGGACGTGGCGTTGCTGCGCCTGGGTAACGTGCGCGAGACGCACGTACTGCGCGCGCGACGCGACGGGCGGCTCGCGGCGGCGGGCGTCGTCGGCGAACCGCACTCCTTCGACGTCACGGTCACCGCACGCCTCCAGGGCCGCACGCTGCGCTGGCAGTTTCCGAGCTACGAGGGACGCACCACCATCGCCGCGGCGGTGGCGCGCGAATCCGGCATCCGCGTGGAGCCCGCCGGCCCCGGCGTGATCGCGGACGAGCACGAGGTGCAGGGCCTGCTCACGCCGGTGGAAGGCCGGGTCGCCAGCGCGATGGCGCGCTTTCCCGGTCCCGTGCGTGCGTTGCGCGCCAAAGTTGGCGACCGCGTACGCGCGGGCCAACCGCTGGCCAGCATCGAGAGCAACCTCAGCCTGACGCAGTACAGCGTCACCGCGCCGATCTCCGGCGTGGTGCTCGCGCGCAACGCGACGGTGGGTGCGGTGGTCGCAGAAGGCGCGCCGCTGTTCGAGATCGCCGACCTGTCGAAGCTGTGGGTGGACCTGCACGTGTTCGGCGCCGACGCCACGCACCTGCAGCCCGGCGCGCCGGTCACGGTGACGCGCATGAGCGATGGCGTGCAGGCGCAGACGACGCTGGAACGCGTGCTGCCCGGCACCGCCACCGCCAGCCAGAGCACGGTGGCGCGCGCCACGCTGGACAACGCGGACGGCCGTTGGCGTCCGGGTTCGGCAGTGACCGCGCGCGTCACGGTGGCGCGGCAGTCGGTGGCGCTGGCGGTGCCGCTGACCGCGCTGCAGACGTTCCGCGACTGGGACGTGGTGTTCGTGCGCGTCGGCGACACCTACGAGGTGCGGCCGATCGAAACGGGGCGCCGCGACGGCACGCACGTGGAGGTCCGTTCCGGCCTGCGCGCCGGCGACGCCGTCGTCGTCGGGCAGAGCTACCTGGTCAAGGCCGACATCGAGAAGGCCGGCGCTTCGCACGATCACTGAGCGGGCGACGCCCACGCTTCGAGGAACAGACATGCTCGAGAAGATCATCCGATTCGCCATCGCCCATCGCTGGCTGATGATGGCGCTGACCCTGGCGCTGGTCGCGCTGGGCGTCTGGAGTTTCCAGCGCCTGCCGATCGACGCCACGCCCGACATCACCAACGTGCAGGTGCAGATCAACACCGAGGCGCCGGGCTATTCGCCGCTGGAGGCCGAACAGCGCATCACCTTTCCGCTGGAGACCGTGCTGGCCGGCATGGCGCGCATCGACTACACGCGCTCGCTGTCGCGGTACGGCCTGTCGCAGGTGACGGTGGTGTTCGAGGACGGCACCGACCTGTACTTCGCGCGGCAGCAGGTAGCCGAGCGTCTGCAACAGGTGAAGTCGCAGCTCCCCGAAGGCGTGGAACCACAGCTTGGCCCGGTCGCCACCGGCCTGGGCGAGATCCTGATGTACACGGTCGAAGCGGACCCGAAGGCGCGCAAGCCCGACGGCACCGTGTGGACTTCGACCGACCTGCGCACGCTGCAGGACTGGGTGGTGCGGCCGCAGCTGCGCAACACACCGGGCGTGACCGAGGTGAACACCATCGGCGGCTACGCGCGGCAGATCCACATCACACCGGATCCGGCGCGGCTGGTCGCACTCGGCTTCGGGCTGCGCGACATCGTCGATGCGGTGGCGGCCAACAACCGCAACATGGGCGCGGGCTACATCGAACGCAACGGCCAGCAGTTCCTGGTGCGCGTGCCCGGGCAGGTGGCCGACGCGGAGGCCATCGGCGACATCGTGCTGGCCCGCCGTGATGGCGTGCCGATCCACGTGCACGACGTCGCCAGCGTCGGCGAAGGGCCGGAGCTGCGCAACGGCGCGGCCACGCAGGACGGACGCGAGGTGGTGCTGGGCACGGTGTTCATGCTGGTCGGGGCCAACAGCCGCGAGGTCGCGCAGGCCACGGCGGCACGCGTGGAAGCGGCCAACGCCAGCCTGCCTGCCGGCGTGCGCGCCGAGCCCGTATACGACCGCACCGCGCTGGTGGACCGCACCATCGCCACGGTCAGCAAGAACCTGGTCGAAGGCGCGCTGCTGGTGATCGCGGTGCTGTTCCTGCTGCTGGGCAACCTGCGCGCCGCGCTGATCACCGCCGCGGTGATCCCGCTGTCGATGCTGTTCACCATGACCGGCATGGTGCGCGGCGGTGTCTCGGGCAACCTGATGAGCCTGGGCGCGCTGGACTTCGGCCTGATCGTCGATGGCGCGGTGATCATCGTGGAGAACTGCCTGCGCCGCTTCGGCGAGGCACAGCGCGCGCTGGCGCGTGAACTCAGCGACGAGGAACGCTTCGACCTCACCGCCGCGGCCACGGTGGAGGTGATCCGGCCCAGTCTGTTCGGCGTTGGCATCATCACCGCGGTGTACCTGCCGGTGTTCGCGCTGACCGGGATCGAGGGAAAGATGTTCCACCCGATGGCAATCACCGTGGTGCTGGCACTGACCGGCGCGATGCTGCTGTCGCTGACGTTCGTGCCGGCGGCGATCGCGCTGTGCCTGCGCGGGCGCGTCGCGGAACAGGAAGGCCGCGCGATGGCGTGGCTGCAGCACCGCTATCGGCCGGTGCTGGCGTGGACGCTCGCACATCGTTCATGGGTCATCGGTAGTGCCGCGGCGCTGGTCGCGCTGTGCGCGCTGCTCGCCACGCGGCTGGGCACCGAGTTCATCCCCAGCCTGGACGAAGGCGACGTGACCGTGCACGCGATGCGCATTCCCGGCACCAGCCTCAGCCAGGCGGTGACGATGCAGGCGCAGCTGGAACGCAGCTTCGCCTCGCTGCCGGAGGTCGAGCGCGTCTTCAGCAAGATCGGCACCGCGGAGATCGCCAACGATCCGATGCCGCCGTCGGTCACCGACACCTACGTGATGCTCAAGCCGCGTGCGCAGTGGCCGGACCCGCGCAAACCGCGCGCGCAGCTGCTGGCCGAACTGGAAGCCGTCGCGCAGCGGCTGCCCGGCAACAATTACGAGTTCACGCAGCCGATCCAGATGCGCATGAACGAACTGATTTCCGGGGTGCGCGCGGACGTCGCGGTGAAGGTGTACGGCGACGACCTCGCCACGCTGGAGCGCCTCGCGCAGCAGGTGAAGCGCGTCATGAGCCAGGTACCAGGCGCGGCGGACGTGAAGGTCGAACAGACCAGCGGCCTGCCGTTGCTGTCGGTGACGCCCGATCGGCGCGCACTGGCCGGTTACGGCCTCAACGCGGGCGACGTGCAGGACACGGTCGCCACGGCCGTGGGCGGTGAAGTCGCGGGGCAACTGTTCGAAGGCGACCGCCGCTTCGACATCGTCGTGCGCCTTCCGGAGACGCTGCGCAGCGATCCCGCACGCCTCGCGGACCTGCCGGTTCCGTTGCGCGACGACGCCAACGCCGACGAATCCAGCCGCGCCGCCGACTGGACGAGCGGCACGCCGCGGACGGTGCCGCTGCGCGAGGTCGCCCGCGTCGAAACCGTGCTGGGCCCCAACCAGATCAACCGCGAGAACGGCAAGCGTCGCGTGGTGGTCACCGCCAACGTGCGCGAGCGCGACCTGGGCGGTTTCGTCGACGAGCTGCAGCAACGCCTGCAGCGCGAGGTGACGATGCCGGCCGGGTACTGGATCGGCTACGGCGGCACGTTCGAGCAGCTGATCTCGGCCAGCCGGCGCCTGGCGGTGGTGGTGCCGGCCACGCTGGTATTGATCTTCGCGCTGCTGTTCTGGGCATTCGGTTCGGCGAAGGATGCGGGCATCGTGTTCAGCGGCGTGCCGCTGGCGCTGACCGGCGGCGTGGTCGCACTGGCGCTGCGTGGCATTCCGCTCTCGATCTCGGCCGGCGTGGGCTTCATCGCGCTTTCGGGCGTGGCGGTGCTCAACGGGCTGGTGATGCTGTCGTTCGTGCGGCGCCTGCGTGCGCAGGGCGTGCCGTTGCAGCGCGCGTTGTCCGACGGCGCGCTGGGGCGGCTGCGTCCGGTGCTGATGACCGCACTGGTCGCGTCGCTCGGCTTCCTGCCGATGGCGTTCAACGTCGGCGCGGGATCGGAAGTGCAGCGACCGCTGGCGACGGTGGTGATCGGCGGCATCGTCTCCTCGACGCTGCTCACCCTGCTGGTGCTGCCGGCGCTGTATGCGTGGTTGCACGCGCGCGATGGCGGGGCACGGTCGTAGGAGCCGGCTTTCCAGCGACTGCGCGGTGTGCCCGTCGGAATGGCCTGGTTCGACGCGTTGCATTGGTCAGAGGAAGACCAGGGCGGATGTCGATCGCCCTGCCTCATTCCTGCGGCGCTTCGTCGCGAGCGAGCTCGCTCCTACGAAATCCACCAGACGTTTTCCCGTAGGAGCCAGCTTGCTGGCGACCGCTCGCCATCATCGATATGTGCCGGGTAGTGCTCGTCTCGTGTCCATCCGCAAAGTCGCGAGAGAGCTCGCTCCTACGAAATCCACCAGACGTTTTCCCGTAGGGACCACCTTGCCGGCGACGCGCGAGCAAGCTCGCTCCTACGAAATCCACCACACGTTTTCCCGTAGGAGCCAGCTTGCTGGCGACCGCTCGCCATCATCGTCACGTGACGGACGTGTCGCGTCTAAGTCGCGAGCAAGCTCGCTCCTACATAACGTCGATGTGAGGGTTGCAGGAGCCGGCTAACCGGCGATCGTCGCCGATGAATCGCGCGGCTCAGGAGCCCTGCGCGCCCGGACACGGCGCACCGTTGTCCATCCACGTGCGGAACGCGGCGACGAACTGGTCGTGCGGCACCGGTACCGGCTTGCGGTTGCCGCCCGGCGCCCAGCCCCACAGCACCAGCTTGTCCTCGGCGACGTGCTTGAACATCGCGTCGAGGTCGCGGTCGCCGTTGCGCGCGCGGTCCTTGATCATCGCGCACAGCTCGCGGCCGGGCACGCCGATCCAGGCCATCTTCTGGTCCGGCGGCGGCAGTGCCCAGTGCGGTGCGCCCGGAGGCGCATTCGGTCCGTAGCTCGCCGGCAGGTTGGCCTCGCCGTGGCACGCAGCGCACGGCAGGCCGGCCGCGCCCTCGCCTTTCGGGCCGCGCACCACGCCCATCATGTGCGGCGTCTGCGTGTCGAACTGCAGCGGCTGGTCGCCCGGGATGTGGCAGTTGCTGCAGCGCGGATGCTGGAACACGCGCTCCACCGTGGCGAAGGCCTGCAGTCCCTCGGCCTGCTGCTCCGGGCTCACGCCCTGCGAGCAGGCCGCCAGGATCAGCAGCGTCGCGGCGGAAACCGCGCGGAAAATGGCTGTGCGCATGATGGGTCCTCAGGCGGAAGGCAAACGCAGCGGCAGCTCGCGCAGCCTCTGCCCGGTGAGTGCGAAGATCGCGTTGGCCACGGCCGGCGCGATCGGCGGCGTGCCGGGTTCGCCGGCGCCGCCCATGCGGTCGGTGCTGGGCACGTTGTGGACCTCGACCTTCGGCATCTCGTCCAGGCGCAGCACCTGGTAGTCGTGGTAGTTGGACTGCTGCACCTGTCCGTCGCGGAAGGTCACCTCGCTGTGCAGCGCGGCGCCCAGGCCGAAGGCGATGCCCGATTCCATCTGGGCGCGCACGCCTTCGGGATTCACCGCCAGGCCGCAGTCGATGGCGCACACCACGCGGTGCACGCGGATCGGATACCGCGCCTGCGGTGAACGATCCACCGATACCTCGGCGATCTGCGCGATGAAGCTGCCGAACGATTCATGCACCGCGACGCCGCGCGCGCGGCCCTGCGGCAGCGCCGAACCCCAGCCGGCCTTTTCCGCCGCCAGGTTCAGCGCGGCCAGGTGGCGCGGGTGTTTCTCCAGCAGCGTGCGCCGGTACGCGACCGGATCCTGCCGGGCCGCATGCGCGAGTTCGTCGACCAGGCTCTCCATCACGAAGCCGTTGTAGCTGTGGCCGACCGAACGCCACCACAGCACGGGAATACCGGTCTGCGGCGAATGCAGCTCGACCCGGTGGTCGGGCACGTCGCGGATGTAGGGCGAATCGGCGACGCCTTCGACGGACGTCGCGTCGATGCCGTTCTTCAGCATCGCCGCCTCGAAGGGCGAGCCGGCGATGATCGACTGGCCGACCATCACCTGGTGCCAGGCCACCGGCCTGCCCTGCGCGTCCAGCCCGACGCGCGCGTGCTGCACGTACATCGGGCGGTAGTACCCGCCACGGATGTCGTCCTCGCGCGTCCAGACCGTCTTGACCGGCGCGTTGGCGGCCTTCGCCACGTGCACCGCTTCGGACACGAAGTCCGACGTCGGCGTCGCGCGGCGGCCGAACGCGCCACCGAGGAAGGTGGTGTGGATCTGCACCTGTTCCGGCGCCAGTCCGGTGATCTTCGCCGCGATCTGCTGATCCAGCGTCTGGAACTGCGTGCCGGTCCAGATCTCGCAGCGGCCGTCCGCGATTTTCACCGCGCAGTTCAGCGGTTCCATCGGCGCATGCGCCAGGTACGGCACGTGGTATTCGGCCTCGACCGTGGTCGCGGCCTTGCCCAGCGCGGCCTTCGCATCGCCGGCCTGGGTCGCGATGGCGCCGTCGGTGACGATAAGCGTGCGGAACTGCTCGCGCAGCGCGGCGCTGTCCAGGCCGGCCGCATGCGGCCCGAGGTCCCATTCGACCTTCAGCGCGTCGCGTCCCAGCTTGGCCGCCCAGTAATGGTCGGCGACGACCGCCACGCCGCTGGGCACCTGCACCACGTTGCGCACGCCGGGCACGGCCTTCGCGGCGGTGGCGTCGAACGACTTGACCGTGCCGCCGAACACCGGCGCGCGCGCGACCAGCGCGGTGAGCAGGCCTTCGAACTGCACGTCCATGCCGAACTGCGCGCGCCCGCTGATCTTCTCCGGCGTATCCAGGCGCCTGGTCGGCTGGCCGATGAGCTTCCAGTCCTTCTGGTCCTTCAGGGCGACCGTGGCCGGCGCGGGCAGCTTCGCGGCCGCCTCGACCAGTTCGCCGTAACGCGCACGCCGCTCGCCGGCGATGGCGAAGCCGTTCTCCGTGCGCACCTGCGCGGCGGGCACGCCGAACTTCGCGGCGGCCGCGGCCACCAGCAGCGCGCGCGCGGTGGCGCCGGCCTGGCGATAGCGGTCGAACTCGGACCACGTGGTGGTGGAGCCGCCCGTCATCTGCATGCCGAACGCGGTGTGCGCGTACGGTGGCGCGGCGGGCGCGTGTTCCACCTTGATCTTCGACCAGTCGGCGTCGAGTTCCTCCGCGATCAGCATCGCCAGCGTGGTCCAGATGCCCTGGCCCATCTCCGAATGCGCGATCAGCACGGTCACGCTGTCGTCGTCGCCGACGCGCAGATATGCGTTGGGCGCCAGGCCGGTGGAGGCCGCAGCGGCCGCTTCGGGCGCGGCCATCGCGAAGCGCTTCGCGCCCGGCACGACGAAGGCGACCACCAGGCCCGCGCCGAGCGTGGCGGAAGCCTTCAGGAAGGTGCGACGCGAGGGATGCATCGGTGCGTTCATCGGAAAGCTCCGCGGTTCTTCAGGTCTTCCTTCCCGTGTGGGGAGAAGGCAGTGCATTCGGGTTGGCTGGCGTGTCGCATCCGGCGTCCAGCCAGCATCGGTGCAGATCGGCGCTGCGGTTCGAAGGCGTTGCGCGTCGCTCACCGCCCGGCCGCTCCCGCGACCGGATCGGTGGCGGACGTTCTCAGGCCTTGTCCAGCTCCGCCGCGCGATGCACTGCCGCTCGGATGCGCTGGTACGTGCCGCAGCGGCACAGGTTGCCGGACAGCGCCTGGTCGATGTCGGCATCGCTCGGCGCCGGCACCGTCGCCAGCAACGCGGCTGCGGACATGATCTGGCCGGACTGGCAGTAGCCGCACTGCGGTACCTGGAGCTTGACCCAGGCGTCCTGCACGGCCTTGCCGGGCTTGCTCTGGATACCCTCGATGGTGGTGACGCGCTTGCCGGCGACCGCGGAGACCGGCAGCACGCAGGAACGTACCGCGGTGCCGTCCAGCTGCACGGTGCAGGCGCCGCACTGGGCCATGCCGCAGCCGAACTTGGTGCCGTGCAGGCCGGCGCTTTCCCGGATGGCCCAGAGCAGGGGCATGTTGGGATCGACGTCGAGGGTGACGTTCTTGCCGTTCAGGACGAGCGAGGTGGGCATGCTGATTCTCCACGGAAAGGCCCGGGCAGGGCGTTATCTCTTATCAGGCAGGGATGCATCGGGCGAAGTGTGCGCGAAGGACGAAACGGGCGCCTTGCACGATCCTGCGAAAGTCTAGATCAATCCTGCCGAGCGTCCCGGCGGGCACGGCGCGGAAACGCGGCGAAACA
>NZ_DASRTS010000006.1:0-7915 GCF_035655815.1 Lysobacter sp. | reverse complement strand
TCGCCCTGGGTGATCTTGCCGCGCTTGTCGGCGAAGCGCTTCTCGAACTCGGCCTTGTGCGCCTCGATCTGCTTCTGCGCGCGCTCGATCGCCTCGACCGCGTCCTCGTCCTTCATGCGCAGCGTGAACCAGTCGGACTTCTTCAGGCCGTCCAGCACGAGGCTGGTGACCGTCTCGCCCTTCTTCAGGCCCGCGCCGCCGTTGGCGGTCTTGCCGATCAGCTGCGAACGCAGGCGGTCGTAGATCGCCGCCTCGAGGATGCGGAACTGGTCGTCGAAGTCCTTCTTGACGCGACGGATCTCGTTTTCCTCGATCTGGCGCGCGCGCTTGTCCTTCTCGATGCCGTCGCGGGTGAAGACCTGCACGTCGATGACGACGCCGTCCATGCCCGGCGGCACGCGCAAGCTACTGTCCTTAACGTCGGACGCCTTCTCGCCGAAGATCGCGCGCAGCAGCTTCTCTTCCGGCGTCAGCTGGCTCTCGCCCTTCGGCGTGACCTTGCCGACGAGGATGTCGCCCGCGCGCACTTCCGCACCGATGTACACCACGCCCGACTCGTCGAGGCGGTTCAGCGCCTGCTCGGAGACGTTCGGGATGTCGGCCGAGATTTCTTCCGGACCCAGCTTGGTGTCGCGCGCGACGCAGGTCAGCTCTTCGATGTGGATCGTGGTGTAACGATCCTGCTCGACCACGCGCTCGGAGAGCAGGATCGAGTCTTCGAAGTTGTAGCCGTTCCACGGCATGAACGCGACCAGCATGTTCTGGCCCAGCGCCAGCTCGCCGATGTCGGTCGACGGGCCGTCGGCCAGCACGTCGCCGCGCGCGACCACGTCACCGACGTTCACCAGCGGACGCTGGTTGATGCAGGTGTTCTGGTTGGAACGCGTGTACTTGATCAGCGTGTAGATGTCGACGCCGGCATCGGTCTCGCCGACGATCTCGCTCTCGTTGACCTTGACCACGATGCGGCCTGCGTCGATCTGCTCGATCACGCCGCCACGACGGGCATTCACGGTCACGCCCGAGTCGCGCGCCACGGCGCGCTCGATGCCGGTACCGACCAGCGGCTTCTGCGCACGCAGCGTCGGCACGGCCTGGCGCTGCATGTTCGCGCCCATCAGTGCGCGGTTCGCGTCGTCGTGCTCGAGGAACGGCACCAGCGCGGCCGCGACCGACACGGTCTGCATCGGCGAGACGTCCATGAAGTGGATCTCGCTCGGCGGACGCAGCATCGACTCGCCCTGGTAACGGCACGCGACGAACTGGGCGGTGATGTGGCCCTTCTCGTCCTGCGGCGCGTTGGCCTGGGCGATGACGTACTCGTTCTCTTCGATGGCCGACAGGTACTCGACGTCGTCGGTTACGCGGCCGTCCACGACCTTGCGGTACGGCGTCTCGAGGAAGCCGTACTTGTTGGTGCGCGCGAACACGGCCAGCGAGTTGATCAGGCCGATGTTCGGGCCTTCCGGCGTCTCGATGGTGCAGACGCGGCCGTAGTGGGTCGGGTGCACGTCGCGCACTTCGAAGCCTGCGCGCTCACGGGTCAGACCACCCGGGCCGAGGGCCGACACGCGACGCTTGTGCGTGACTTCCGACAGCGGGTTGTTCTGGTCCATGAACTGCGACAGCTGCGAGGAGCCGAAGAACTCCTTGATCGCGGCCGCCACCGGCTTGGCGTTGATGAGCTCCTGCGGCGTCAGGCCTTCGGACTCGGCCATCGACAGGCGCTCCTTGACGGCGCGCTCGACGCGGACCAGGCCGACGCGGAACACGTTCTCGGCCATTTCGCCGACCGAACGCACGCGACGGTTGCCCAGATGGTCGATGTCGTCCACGGTGCCGCGACCGTTGCGGATCTCGGTCAGCACGCGGATCACGTCGAGGATGTCGGACGTCGCACCGCACTCGCCGCGCAGGCGCACGGACTCTTCGTCCTTGCGCTCGGCAAAGTACTTGGCGTCGTACAGCACCGACGCGCCCTCGGTTTCCTTGCGGCCGAGGCGACGGTTGAACTTCATGCGGCCCACGCCGGACAGGTCGTAGCGCTCGAAGGTGAAGAACAGGTTGTGGAACAGGTTCTGCGCGGCATCCTTGGTCGGCGGCTCGCCCGGACGCATCATGCGGTAGATCTCGACCAGCGCTTCGAGCTGCGTCTTGGTCGAATCAATGCGCAGCGTGTGCGAGATGTAGGCGCCGCGGTCGAGGTCGTTGACCCACAGCGTGCCGACGGCGTCGATACCCGCCTTGCGGAACTTCGCCAGATGGTCTTCGCCGATCTCGTCGTTGGCGGTGGCCAGCAGCTCGCCGGTGTTCGCGTCGACGACGTCGTTCGCCAGGATGCGGCCGAGCAGGTACTCGTCCGGCACGGCCAGCGCCGAGATGCCCGACTGTTCCAGCTGCTTGACGTGGCGGGCGGTGATGCGGCGGCCGGCCTCGACGATGACCTTCTCGCCATCGGACAGGTCGAAGTTCAGCGTTTCGCCGCGCAGGCGCTCCGGAACCAGTTCGAGCTGCACGCCTTCCTTCGGATCGATGTGGAAGGTGTTGATCTCGAAGAACTCGCGCAGCATCTCCTCGTTGTTGTAACCGAGCGCGCGCAGCAGCACGGTCACCGGCAGCTTGCGGCGACGGTCGATACGGGTGAACAGCGCGTCCTTCGGGTCGAACTCGAAGTCCAGCCACGAACCGCGGTAAGGAATGATGCGGGCGCTGTACAGCAGCTTGCCCGAGCTGTGCGTCTTGCCGCGGTCGTGATCGAAAAACACGCCCGGGCTGCGGTGCAACTGCGAAACGATGACGCGCTCGGTGCCGTTGACGATGAAGGTGCCGTTCTCGGTCATGAGCGGAATCTCGCCCATGTAGACCTCCTGCTCCTTCACGTACTTGATGGCCTTGGTCGACGACTCGCGGTCGTAGATCACCAGGCGCACCGTCACGCGCAGCGGCGCGCCGTAGGACAGGCCACGGTTGCGGCATTCGCGCTCGTCGAACGGCGGGTCACCCAGCTTGTAGCCGACGTATTCCAGCGCGGCATTGCCGCTGTAGCTGACGATCGGAAACACCGACTTCAGCGCGGCATGCAGGCCACGGTCGGCGCGCTTGGCGGGGTCGATGTTTTCCTGCAGGAACTCGCGGTAGGAATCGACCTGAATCGCCAGCAGGAACGGCACTTCGAGGATCGACTTGCGCTTGCCGAAGTCCTTGCGGATGCGCTTCTTTTCGGTGAACGAGTATTGGGCTTTGGAAGCCGTCGTCATGGAAGCTGTGGTCATGGTGAGCTACCGCCTCGATTTTCAGAGCCGGGAACCGGGTCCGTCTCCAATCGCGTGAACCAGCAACGCCCGCTCCAGGGCGATGGCCTGCTTCTGCGATGTTTGGAACTCGGACTGCGATCCCCTCAGGGGATGGTGAACTGTCAGTTGGAAGCCGCGGGTATTGCCGGCACCCGCACGCCCTCTAGTGCTGCTTCCAACTACCAACTCGGTTGGGTTTTCTTGCCGCTCCGGGCAACCGCTTCCGGATAGGACTTCAACAACGGCCAAAGGCCGGGGCCTTACGGCCCCAGCCTCAGGTGGTCGCCAGTGCTGCGCTCTCGGTCAAGAGCCGGCGACGCGGGTACTGCTTACTTCAGCTCGACGGTCGCGCCAGCGGCCTCGAGTTCCTTCTTGAACTTCTCGGCGTCTTCCTTCGAAGCGCCTTCCTTCACGACGCCGCCGGCTTCGGCGAGGTCCTTCGCTTCCTTCAGGCCCAGGCCGGTGATGGCGCGGACGGCCTTGATGACTTCGACCTTCTTCGCGCCGGCATCCTTCAGGATGACGTTGAACTCGGTCTGCTCTTCGACCGGAGCGGCGGCAGCGGCCGGACCAGCAGCGGCGACGACCGGGGCGGCGGCGGATACGCCGAACTTGTCTTCGATCGCCTTGACCAGGTCCATCACCTGGCTGATGGTCATGCCGGCAACGGCATCGATGATCTGTTCGTTGGACAGGGACATGTTGTTAACCTCTGGAAATTTTTGAACTTACGAATGTGTTCAGTCGCATCGACGGGACGGCGATCAGGCCGTCTCGGCTGCGGCCTCGGCAGTTGCTTCGCCACCCTGCTTGTCGGCCACGGCCTTGACGGCGCGGGCGAACATGGTGACCGGCTCGGCCAGGACGCGGGCCAGCATGGCCAGGGCCTGTTCGCGGGTCGGCAGCGAGGCCAGCGCCTCGACGTGCGAGCCCGGATAGAGCTTGCCGTCGATGGACACGACCTTCGCCTGCAGCTTGTCGTTGGTCTTGGCGAATTCCTTGATCAGACGCCCGGCAGCACCGGGGTCTTCCGACGAGAACGCGTACAGCAGCGGACCGACCAGTGCATCCTTCGTGCACTCGAAGTCCGTGCCTTCGACGGCGCGCGCGGCCAGGGTGTTCTTGACGACCTTCAAGAACACGCCGGTCTCGCGAGCCTTCTTGCGCATCGCGGTCATCTGACTGACCGTGGTGCCTGCGTACTCGGCAGCGACCAGGGAGTGGGCCTTCGAAGCGACTTCCGCCAGTTCGGCGACTACTTCTTGCTTCTGGGACAGATTGAGAGCCATTGCACTCCTCCAAATGAACTCCGCTCACGGCTCCTGCCGCTTGCGGTCCTGGGCGACGCCGTTCCGTGGCGCCGGGGATGCGTGAACATCCCGGTGGTGGCCACTCCAGAAAGATTTCCAGAAGGCACCATCTACGCAGGCCGACCCCGGACGGGTCCGGATTAAGCAGCCCCGCTTCCACCGGCGGCGATTCCCTGCCATGTCGAGCATCCATGCCCGTCGCCGGTAGGCGCTGACCGCACCTGCGGTCTTTGACGGCTGCCGCGCGGACCGAAGTCCTTACGACGCCCTCAAAAGTTTCGTCTCCGTCATCCCCGCGGAAGCGGGAATTCAGGGACTGTGTTCTTTACTCCAGCCCCTCAGCCGCAAGAGCCAAGGCGCTGGATCCCGGCTTTCGCCGGGATGACGTAACGGCAAGGGCCCTCGCGCAGAGCGCGAGGGCGCCGTTACGTCACTTCAGCGTCAGCGACGCCTGGTCCACGGTCACGCCGGGGCCCATGGTCGAGCTGATCGAGATCTTCTGCAGGTACTGACCCTTCGCGGTTGCCGGCTTGGCCTTGATCAGGTCGAGCAGCAGGGCGTGCAGGTTGTCCTTCAGCGAGGCGTCTTCGAACGAGGCCTTGCCGATGGTGCAGTGGATGATGCCGGCCTTGTCGGTGCGGTAGCGCACCTGGCCGCCCTTGGCGTTCTTGACCGCCTCGGCCGGGTTCGGCGACACGGTGCCGACCTTCGGGTTCGGCATCAGGCCGCGCGGACCGAGCACCTGGCCCAGCTTGCCGACGACGCGCATGGCGTCCGGCGTGGCGATGACGACGTCGTAGTTCAGGTCGCCGGCCATCATCTTCTCGGCCAGGTCGTCCATGCCAACGGCTTCGGCACCCGCGGCCAACGCCTCGTCAGCCTTGGCGCCCGACGGGGCGAACACGGCCACGCGCACGGTCTTGCCGGTGCCGGCGGGCAGCACGGTCGAGCCGCGCACCTGCTGGTCGGACTTCTTGGCATCCACGCCCAGGCGCACGGCGACGTCGACGGACTCGACGAACTTGGCCTTGGTGGCGGTCTTGATGATCTTGATTGCCTCGTCGATGGCGTATGCCTTGCCCGGGACGACGGCGGCCTTGATGGCCTTTTCGCGCTTGCTCATTGCCATGTTCTTAACCCTCCACCACCAGGCCCATGCTGCGGGCCGAACCCGCAATCGTCTTCACCGCCGCATCCAGGTCGGCCGCCGTCAGGTCGGCTTCCTTCTGCTTGGCGATGGCTTCCAGCTGGGCGCGGGTGACCTTGCCCACCTTTTCGGTGTTCGGGCGCTTGGAGCCGGAGCTGATGCCCGCGGCCTTCTTCAGCAGCACCGAAGCCGGGGTCGACTTGGTGACGAAGGTGAACGTGCGGTCCGAGTACGCGGTGATGATGACCGGGGTCGGCAAACCCGGCTCGAGCTTGGAGGTCGCGGCGTTGAAGGCCTTGCAGAACTCCATGATGTTCAGGCCACGCTGACCCAGGGCCGGACCGACCGGCGGGGACGGGTTGGCCTGACCGGCCTTGACCTGCAGCTTGATGTAACCGACTACTTTCTTAGCCATTGCTTCCTCTCCGGGTGCTAACGCCTGGTTCGCAGGCTCCCCATCGCGCCGGGAAAATCACGTGTCCCGACATCACGTTTTGACTTTTCAGGCCGCCGACACGGCAACGGCCGCCCCGTGGCGGCCGGCCTCCCGGCCCGCGCCAGAGGCAGCGAGCCGGTAAGTATAGCAGGGTTTTAGGCCTTTTCGACCTGGCCGAATTCCAGCTCGACCGGGGTCGAGCGGCCGAAGATCAGCACCGCCACGCGCAGGCGGCTCTTCTCGTAGTTGATCTCTTCGACCACGCCGTTGAAGTCGTTGAACGGGCCGTCGATGACGCGGACCATCTCGCCCGGCTCGAACAGGACCTTGGGCTTGGGCTTCTCGACGCCTTCCTGGACGCGCTGCAGGATGGCATCGGCCTCGCGGTCGGCGATCGGCAGCGGGCGGTCGGCGGTGCCGCCGATGAAGCCCATCACCTTCGGGGTCTCCTTGACCAGGTGCCAGCTCTCGTTGTCCATGCGCGGGATGCCCGCTTCGTCATGGGTGGCGATCTGAACCAGGACATAGCCCGGGAAGAACTTGCGCTCGGAACGGCGCTTCTGGCCGGAGCGCATCTCCACGACCTCTTCGGTCGGGACCAGCACTTCGCCAAACTTGTCCTGCATGCCGTCGCGCGCGATGCGGTCGCGCAATGCCTGCGCCACGGACTTCTCGAAGCCCGAATAGGCGTGGACGACGTACCAGCGCTTGTGCACTTCGGTCATTTGCTTACTGCCCCAGAATTAGCTTGACCGCGAACTGGATCACCAGATCCATGCCGGCCAGGATCAGGCTCAGCACGGCCACGGCGATCATCACCACCCAAGTGGTGCGCATCGCTTCCTGGCGGGTCGGCCAGACGACCTTGCGCAATTCGAAACGCGACTCGGACAGGAACTCGCGGGTCTGCAGACCCTTTGCGCTGATCAGGAACACGCCCGCGCCCAGCACGAGGCCGGCCGCGACGGCGAGCGCGCGGAGCGCACCGGGCCACTGGTCGAAGTAGATGTAGGCGGACACGCCGGCAGCCACCAGCAGCAGCGCCAGGGCGTACTTGACGATGTCGCCCGCAGAAGCGGATCCGGGTTGTTCGACCTTGCTGTTCATCCGATCCATCGCGCGGCGCACGTGTCCGCGTCTGTTGTGTGAACACCCGGCCGGAGGTCGGGCCCTTGCGGAAGACCCGCATGGTTGGCACGCCAGGAGGGACTCGAACCCCCAACCTGCGGTTTTGGAGACCGCTGCTCTGCCAATTGAGCTACTGGCGTATGTGACTAGTTTATTGCGTTTGCTCAAGACAGCGAAGGCGGACCGAAGCCCGCCCTGCCGACTTCCAGCGTTGTGGCCGCAGGGCGGGTCCAGGTCGCTGGCTCCCGGCTCGCGCCGGGACGAAGAGGTCCGTGGTCTGGGCCACGGACCGGTCCATCACTTCAGGATCTTCGCCACCACGCCGGCGCCGACGGTACGGCCGCCTTCGCGGATCGCGAAACGCAGGCCTTCGTCCATCGCCACCGGGTTGATCAGCGTCACCACCATCTTGATGTTGTCGCCCGGCATCACCATCTCGACGCCTTCCGGCAGCTCGACGGCACCGGTGATGTCCGTGGTGCGGAAGTAGAACTGCGGGCGGTAGCCCTTGAAGAACGGCGTGTGACGGCCGCCCTCGTCC
This sequence comes from Lysobacter sp., assembly GCF_035655815.1. Lineage (NCBI taxonomy): Bacteria > Pseudomonadati > Pseudomonadota > Gammaproteobacteria > Lysobacterales > Lysobacteraceae > Lysobacter > Lysobacter sp. The sequence goes on along the minus strand of NZ_DASRTS010000006.1, from coordinate 60 downwards.
TTCGACAGCACGTACACCTCGGCCTCGAACGTGGTGTGCGGGGTGATCGAACCCGGCTTG
>NZ_DASRTS010000005.1:0-49385 GCF_035655815.1 Lysobacter sp. | reverse complement strand
TGCCGATCTGGGTGCCACGCTTTTCCTCGCACAGCTTGATGATGCTGCCGGTGTACTCCTCGGGGGTGAGGATGTTGGCGCGGATGATCGGCTCGCGGATCTCGGCAATGGCGTTGATCGGCGGCAGCTTGGCCGGGTTGTCCATCATCACGATGGACCCGTCGCTCTTGAGGACCTCATAGATCACCGTCGGCGCGGTGCTGATCAGGTCCAGGTTGTACTCGCGCTCAAGACGCTCCTGCACGATTTCCATGTGCAGCATGCCGAGGAAGCCGCAGCGGAAGCCGAAGCCCATCGCTTCGGAGCTTTCCGGTTCGAACCGCAGCGCCGCATCGTTCAGGCGCAGCTTTTCCAGCGCCTCGCGCAGGTCGGGGTAGTCCTCGGCGTCGACCGGGAACAAACCGGCGAACACGCGCGGCTGCATCTCCTGGAAGCCCGGCAGCGGCTTCGGTGCCGGATCGGCCGCCAAAGTCAGCGTGTCGCCGACCGGCGCGCCGTGTACGTCCTTGATGGACGCGGTGATCCAGCCCACCTCGCCCGCGCCGAGCTTGTCCAGCACCTTGCGCTTGGGAGTGAACACACCGACGTTGTCCACCTGGTGGGTGCGACCGGTCGACATCACCAGGATCTTGCCGCCCGGCTTGATCTCGCCCTGCATCACGCGCACCAGCGAGACCACGCCCAGGTAGTTGTCGAACCACGAGTCGATGATCAGCGCCTGCAGCTTGTCGGTGTCGCGCGGCTTCGGCGGCGGGATGCGGTGCACGATGGCTTCGAGCACGTCCACGACGTTGAGGCCGGTCTTGGCGCTGATCGCCACGGCATCCTCGGCGTCGATGCCGATGACGGCCTCGATCTCCTTCTTGGCGCGCTCGATGTCGGCCGTGGGCAGGTCGATCTTGTTCAACACCGGCACCACTTCCAGGCCCTGCTCCACCGCGGTGTAGCAGTTGGCGACCGACTGCGCCTCCACGCCCTGGGCGGCGTCGACGACCAGCAGCGCACCCTCGCACGCGGCCAGCGAACGGCTGACTTCATAGCTGAAGTCGACGTGTCCCGGCGTGTCGATGAAGTTGAGGAAATAGGTCTGGCCGTCGCGCGCCTTGTACGGCAGCGACACGGACTGTGCCTTGATGGTGATGCCGCGTTCGCGCTCGATCGGATTGGAGTCGAGCACCTGCGCTTCCATCTCGCGGGCCTCGAGGCCGCCACAGAGCTGGATGATGCGGTCGGCCAGGGTCGACTTGCCGTGGTCGACGTGGGCGATGATGGAGAAGTTTCTGATCTGCTGCATGCGGGGGCGCGCGAGGCTGGCCGTTCCTTGAAATCAACGCGCGATTATCGCACACGCCCCGCCGCGGCCGATCCGCGCCCGCCGGGTCTGGCGGGCGTGGATCGGGGTGGACGCAAGACTCAGCCGGCCTTCGCCCCGTCGTCGGCGGTGACCGCGATGAACTGGGTCGCGCCCTGGCGGCGGATCAGCAGCATCACGGTCTGGCCGGCCTTCACCGAAGCCAGCTCACGGTCCAACGCCGAGCTGGAACCGACCGGGGCACGGCCGACCTGCAACACCACATCGCCCGGACGCAGCCCGGCTTCTGCAGCGGCGTCGCCCGGATTGCGGATCAGGACGCCCTCGCCGGAGCGCAGGCCCAGGCGCTGGCGCTCCGCGGAGGACAGGTCCTGCCCGACCATGCCCAGCACGTTGCCGTTGGACGGACGCGCGGAGCCGTCACCGGCATCGGGGCGCGGCGTTGCCGCACCGCCGGCCAGCCCGGTGTCGAGTTCGTTGACGGTGACCGTCTTCTCGACGTTGCGACCGTCGCGGAACAGCGTGACCTTGGCCTTCGTGCCCGGCGCCATCGAACCAATGATCGGCGGCAGGTCGCTGGACTCGTTGATGGCTCGGCCGTCGACCGCGCGGATGACGTCGCCGCGCTCGATGCCGGCCTTTTCGGCCGGGCTGCCGGGCAGCACTTCCGCGACGAGCGCGCCGTTGCTGTCAGGCAGGCCCGCGCTCTTGGCCAGCTCGGTCGTCAACTGCTGTACCTGCACGCCCAGCTGTCCGCGACTGACCTTGCCGGTCGCGCGCAACTGCTCGGCGGCACTCATCGCCACATCGATGGGGATGGCGAAGCTCACCCCCATGTAGCCGCCGGAGTTGCTGAAGATCTGCGAGTTGATGCCCACGACCTCGCCGCTGGTGTTCAGCAGCGGACCGCCCGAGTTGCCCTGGTTGATCGCGACGTCGGTCTGGATGAAGGGGACGTAGCGCTGGCTCGCGTACGGATTGCTGCGGCCGACGGCACTGACGATGCCTGCGGTGACCGAGTGATCGAGGCCGAACGGCGAACCAATGGCGATCACCCACTGACCCGCCTTGGTCGCGTTGGCCGGCGCCATGCGCAGGAACGGCAGGCCCTTGGCGTCGATCTTCAACAGCGCGACATCCGACTGCTCGTCGCTGCCGATCACCTTGGCCGTGAATTCGCGCCGATCCGACAGCGTCACCGTCACCTTGTCGGCACCTTCGACGACGTGGTGATTGGTCATCACGTAGCCGTCGTCCGACATCAGGAAGCCGCTGCCCAGCGAGGTACCGCCGCCGCGGGGACCACGCGGACCGCCCGGGCCGCCGGGGAACGGCAGGTCGTCACCAAAGAAGCGCCGGAAGATCTCAGGAATCTGTTCCTCGTTCGGCATGCCGCGCGCCGCGCGACGCGGCGAAACCTCGGCCTGGATGTTCACCACGGCCGGGCCCACGCGCTGGACCAGCGCGGTGAAGTCCGGCAGGCCCGACACCAGTGATGGCGCGGGCTGCGCGGCCGGCGGCGGCGCGATGGGATTGGCAGGAGGCTGCGCGGTGCACGCCACCGGCAGAGCGGCGACGATCGCACCCACGAGCATGAGCGAGCGAAGCGGACGGTTCATCGGAATCGACCTCGGAATTCAGGGTAAGTGTGGTCATGTGCGCCGTTGCGGCGGCGCGAAAGTGGATGCGGATTGGCTGTGCAGGACTCAGCGGGGCGTGTCGCTACCGTCCGACGGTCCCTGGTCGATCTGCGGCCCCTGCGTGGGCTCGAACGGATAGAACGAGGGCGATGCCGCGTTGCCACCGAAGCTCGCGGTCATCGCACCGCTCCCGGCGGAGTACTGCGGCAGCACCGCACGCGGCCACGGCCGCACGGTCGTCGCCGCATGCTCGGGCCGGAAGGGATTCAATACGGGCACAACCTCGGAGCGCTCGGTACCGGTTGCTGCGATCGCGATTGGCGCGGCGGCAGCCGTCGCAGCGACTGCGGCAGGAACCTGGGACTGCCGGCTGTTGCGCAGCGCGGCCCGCTGGTTCTGGCTGCGCGACGTACGGCGGTCGGCGACGCGGCGCGGAACTTCCGCCACGGCGACGGCGGCGGCACTGAGGCCCAGCGCCGCCTGGTCCGGTGCCGGTCGCGCGGGCGCCGACGGCATCTGCACCGGCGTGGAAGGACGAACGGGCGCAACGGCCGCGGTGGCTCCGGCGCTGGCCACCTGAGTGGCCGCGACATCGGTGGCAGGTGAGGTCGCGGGGTCATCGGTGAACGGTCGCGTGATGAACAGCGCCACCACGGCGACCGAAGCCGCCAGCGCCCCACCGATCCAGCCACGGCGATGGGCCGGCAATCTCACCGGCGCAACCTGCTGCGTTGCGGATTCCTGCGCGATGGCCACGGACACGCGCTCGGCGAAACCGCCGGCGGCCAACCCCGCGGACTGCCCGCGCAGCACGTCGCCATACATCTGCCAGCGGCCCACGGCCTCGCGCCACTGCACGTCATGACCCAGGCGCTTGAGCGCGAAACGCGCTTCGTCGCCCTGCAGTTCGCCATCGAACAGCGCACACAGGACTTCGCGTTCCTGCATCTGGCGATCGTCGGTGGAATGGTGGTTGGAACTCATTGCTTGGCTGCTTCCGAAGTGTCGTTGTCGAGCAGGGGCCTCAGTTCCGCATCGATCGCCTCGCGTGCGCGGAAGATCCGCGAACGCACGGTACCGATGGGGCAACCCATCTTCTGCGCGATCTCCTCGTAGCTCAGGCCGTCCACCTCGCGCAGGGTGATTGCGGCCCTCAGTTCTTCCGGCAGGCCTTCGACCACACGCATCACCGTGCGTTCAATTTCCTGCCGCAGAAGTTCATGTTCCGGTGTGTCGGTGTCGCGCAGGCGTGCGCCGGTGTCGAACTGCTCCGCATCGGCCGCATCGACATCGTCCGTCGGCGGGCGGCGGTTCTGTGCGACCAGATGGTTCTTGGCGGTGTTCACGGCGATCCGGTGCAACCATGTATAGAACTGCGCATCGCCTCGGAAATTCGGCAGCGCCCGGTAGGCGCGTATGAAGGTTTCCTGGGCGACGTCCTGGCACTCGCTCCAGTCGGGGATGTAGCGCCCGATCAGGGCGGTGATCCGATGCTGGTACTTGCGCACCAGGGCATCGAAGGCCGCACTGTCGCCGCGCTGGACACGCCTGACCAGCTCTTGGTCCAACTCCAAGTCTTTTGGCAACGTTGTTTCGGCCATAACCGCGCCGGCGCTCCTGTCAGCTCGGCCATGGCCGAACGAATGGACAGCCCTGTCGGGCGAAAGTTCAATCACGATCATTAATGGGGTCGCCCGGGTCGCCCGCAAGCGGCAACAGTCACGCCCCGCCAACCCGGGCCGCCGCACACTCGCAACGTTGACGCCGGCGAAACATCCTCGGGATGATAGCGGCCTCTCCATACCTGAACGGATGGTGCCGCAATGATTGCTGGCCTCGACGGTCTCCGCTTCCAGCACTGGCAGACCGAGCTGCGCCCCGACGGCGTACTGGTGCTGTCGTTCGACAAGGCCGGCGCACCGGTCAACACCTTCTCGCAGGATGTGCTGATCGAGCTGGACACCCTGCTCGAACGCCTCGCGCTGGACCCGCCGAAGGGCCTGGTGCTGCGCTCGGCCAAGGCCACCGGCTTCATCGCCGGCGCGGACATCCGGGAATTCCAGAGCTTCGACGCCAAGGGCACGGTCGGCGATGCGATCCGCCGCGGCCAGCAGACGTTCCAGCGCCTGGCCGAACTGCCCTTCCCGACCGTCGCGGCCATCCACGGCTTCTGCATGGGCGGCGGTACCGAGATCGCACTGGCCTGCCGCTATCGCGTAGCCAGCAACGATTCCTCCACCCGCATCGGCCTGCCGGAAGTGAAGCTGGGCATCTTCCCCGGCTGGGGCGGAAGCGTGCGTCTGCCGCGCCTGATCGGCGCCCCGGCCGCGTTCGACATGATGCTGACCGGCCGCACGTTGTCCGCTTCGGCCGCGCGCGCCAATGGTCTGCTCGACAAGGTCACCGACGTCGCCACCCTGGTCGACGTGGCCGCCGCGGTCGCGCTGCGTGGCGGTTCGCCGCGTCCCTTCCAGCAGCGCTTCATGGGCTGGCTCACCAACACGCTGCCGGCACGCAAGCTGCTGGCGCCGATGCTGGTGAAGCAGGTCGCACGCAAGGCACGCAAGGAGCACTACCCCGCGCCCTACGCGCTGATCAACAGCTGGGCCAACAGCGGCGGCGGCATCCAGGCGCGCCTTTCGGCCGAACGCAAGGCGGTGGTCAAGCTGGCTTCCACGCCGACCGCACGCAACCTGATCCGCGTGTTCTTCCTGCAGGAACGCTTGAAGGGCCTGGGCGGGAAGGAGCACGGCATTCGCCATGTGCATGTCGTCGGCGCCGGTGTGATGGGCGGCGACATCGCGGCATGGTCCGCATGCAAGGGCTTCAACGTGACGCTGCAGGATCGCGAGCAGCGCTTCATCGACGCCGCGATGACCCGCGCGCAGGCGCTCTTCGAGAAGAAGGTGAAGGACGAGGCCAAGCGCGCCAACGTCGCCGCGCGGTTGAAGGGCGATCTGGCCGGTGACGGCGTCGCCGAAGCCGACCTGGTGATCGAGGCCATCATCGAAAAGGCCGAGGCAAAGCGCGAGTTGTACGCGCAGCTCGAGCCGCGCATGAAATTCGACGCGTTGCTGACCACCAACACATCGTCCATTCCGCTGACTGAGCTGCGCGAGCACATCGCGCGTCCGGTGCACTTCGCGGGGCTGCACTACTTCAATCCGGTCGCGCTGATGCCGCTGGTGGAGATCATCCATCACGACCGCGTCGCGCCGCAGACCGAGCAGCGCCTGGCGGCGTTCTGCAAGGCCATCGACAAGCTGCCGGTGCCCGTTGCCGGTACGCCGGGCTTCCTGGTCAACCGCGTGCTGTTCCCGTACATGCTCGAGGCGGCGACCGCGTTCGCCGAAGGCATCCCCGGCGCGGCGATCGACAAGGCGGCGGTGAAGTTCGGCATGCCGATGGGCCCGATCGAACTGATCGACACGGTCGGCCTGGACGTGGCCGCCGGCGTAGGTGCCGAACTCGCGCCGTTCCTCGGTCTGCCGATTCCGGACGCACTGGCGACCCCGCCGGAAGCCGGGAAGCGCGGCAAGAAGGACGGCCAGGGCCTGTACAAGTGGGAGAACGGCAAGCCGCTGAAGCCGGCGCTGCCGAAGGACTACCAGATCCCGTCGGACCTGGAGGACCGCCTGATCCTGCCGCTGCTCAACGAAGCGGTCGCCTGTCTGCACGACGGCGTGGTCAGCGATGCGGAACTGCTGGACGCAGGCGTGATCTTCGGCACCGGCTTCGCCCCGTTCCGTGGCGGTCCGATCCAGTACATCCGCGAAACCGGCGTGGAGGGCCTGCTCGCCCGCATGTCGGTGCTGCAGCAGCGCTACGGCGACCGGTTCAAGCCCCGCCCCGGCTGGGACAACCCGGTACTGCAGGCGACTGAGGAAACGGCGACGAAAGCCGCCTGAGCTGCGCCGCATCCCAAAACAGAAAACGCGCCCTTATGGCGCGTTTTTTGTTGGTTCCGTGATCACGTGCGCGGCAGATGTTTCGGCACCTTTACTTTCAGCAACCTGACCAACTCCACGTCCATGTAGTCGTAATCGTCGGGAATATCGAGGCAGACCACGCGCGCATGGCCGATGTGCGCACGGAACCGCGACGACAGCTTCGAACGGTGCGCACGCTCCATCACGAAGATGATCTGCGCCCACGTCAGCAGTTCGGGAGTGACCGGAACTTCCGCGTCATGGTTGAGACCCGCCGAAGCCGTTTCGACTCCGGGCCAACCGGCGAAGACGTGTTCCGCAGTCGGACTGCGCAGCCGGTTCTGGCTGCAGATGAACAGGACGTGCTTCACGCCTACATCGTATGCGTCGGCCGCTCCGCATTGAGCGTGCCCGCCAGCAGGGCCTCGATCTTGCCCTTTACCGCTTCGCCTTCGGCGCTGTCGGCGAACTGCACGCCGATGCCGGCCGGACGGTTGCCCTGCGCGCCGACCGGCGTGACCCACACCACCTTGCCGGCCACCGGCAGGCGCTCCGTGGATTCGGGCAGCGTGAGCAGCAGGAACACCTCGTCGCCGAGGAAGTAGCGCTTGGGCGTGGGCACGAAGATGCCGCCCTGCTTGAGGAAAGGCATGTAGGCGCTGTAGAGCTGCGCCTTGTCCTTGATCGCGCACGACAGGATGCCCTGGCGCGCGCCGCCTGCTGCGTTCATACCGCTCATCTCCTAGCCCCCTCGACCCGGCCGCCATTCGCGGCGCGCCAAGCCAGCAACAATTCGGTGACCGCGAGGTCCGCGCGCACCGTGGTGCGCAGCAGATCGCGAGTCCGGTTCGCCTGGTCGAACCACGCGGCCAGACTGCGCGTTCGCACCGGGTCGGTCAAGCCAGCGGCCTCGGCCAGCGCCAGATCCGCGGCATGGCGCAGGCGCAACGCGGCGTCTTCGTCACCGACCCAGCGCTGGGCGGTCTCGACCGTGCCCGCTTCGCCGCGCGCCAGCCGCGCCATGTCTGCCGCTACATCGCGACGCAGCTTCAGCCCGTCGTTTTCCAGCCATTCGTGGGCCAGGCCGGGATGTCCGCGCGCGGCATCCAGCGCCTCGCGCGCGGCGGCCTCGGAATGCCCGCGGCTGCGCAACCACGCGAGTGCTTCGTCCACCTGCGGCAGACGGAATTCGTAACGCTGGCAGCGGCTGCGGATCGTCGCCGGCAGGCGCGTGGGATGCGAGCTGACCAGCCACAGGTAACGCCCTGGCACCGGCTCTTCCAGCGTCTTCAGCAACGCGTTGCACGCAGCGTTGTTGATGGCTTCCGCCGGTTCGAGGATGGCCACCTGCGCGCCGCCATACTGCGGCGTGAGCGCCAACTGCTCGGACAACTGACGAATCTGCTCGATCACGATCTCGGTGCGCAGCCGCGTGCCTTCCTTGTTCGGAATGAACGAGACGAACTGGTAATCCGGATGCGTGCCCGCCGCAAGCAGATGGCAACTGCGGCACTGACCGCAGGGCTCACCGTCCGACAGCGGCTTCTGGCAAAGCAGACGCTGGGCAAGCCGTTCCGCCACGGCGCGCTTTCCCAACTGCGACGGACCGCAAAACAACAGGCCATGCGCAAGACGATCGGCGTCCAGCGCCGCGACCGCCTGGTCGTACACGCGCTGCTGCCAGGGCGCGAACGAGGCAACCGGCGTGCTCATGGGTTGCGCTCCAGCCACTCGCGCAAATGCGCGACGGCTTGCGCCGCCACCACGGCGGCAGGCTGGGTCGCGTCGATCACGCGGAAGCGTTGCGGCTGCAGGCGCGCACGCTCGAGGTAACCGGCGCGCACACGCTCGAAGAAATCGTCCCGCTCGCCTTCGATGCGATCCGCCGCGCCGCGGCCGCGCGCACGCTGCAGTCCGACGTCGACCGGCACGTCCAGCAACAGCGTCATTCCCGGTGCAATGGCGACAACGCGGCGCTCGAGTTCTGCGATGAATTCGATGTCGCCGCCACGGGCCGCGCCCTGGTACGCGTAGCTGGCGTCGGTGAAGCGGTCGCTGATGACCCAGGCGCCGCGTTCGAGTGCAGGCACGATGGTCTCGCGTACGTGCTGCGCGCGCGCGGCGAAGACCAGCAGCAGTTCGGTGTCGGCCGTGGGCGGCTCGTGGTGCGTGTCGAGCAGCAGGCCGCGGATCTGTTCGGCCAGCGGCGTACCGCCCGGCTCGCGCGTGCTGACAACATCGGTGCCGGTGGCGGAAAGCACATCGCGCAATGCGGACAGCACGGTCGACTTGCCGGCGCCCTCGCCGCCTTCCAGCGTGATGAAACGCGAGTACACGCGCAGCGTCATTGCCGCTCCTGCGTTTGGCCTTGCGCGGCCTGTGCGGCACGGCCCTGACGGTAACGCTGAAGGTAGCGCTGCACGTTGGCTTCGTGTTCGGCCAGCGTACGCGCAAACAGATGACGTCCGCTGCCGTCGCCCACTGCGACGAAGTAAAGCTCCTCGCCCGGCGCCGGGCGCGCGACGGCGTGCAGCGCGTCCGTGCCCGGCATGGCGATCGGCGTGGGCGGCAGGCCCGCGCGCGTGTAGGTGTTGTACGGCGTGTCGGTGAGCAGGTCGCGCTTGCGGATGTTGCCGTCGTAGCTTGCACCGATGCCGTAGATCACGGTCGGATCGGTCTGCAGGCGCATGCCGATGCGCAGGCGACGCTCGAACAGGCCTGCGATGCGCGGACGTTCCTCGGCGATGCCGGTTTCCTTCTCCACGATGGAAGCCAGCACCAGCATTTCGTCCGGCGTCTTCAGCACGCTGTCGTCCCGGCGACGGCTCCAGGCATCGGCCAGGGCCTTTTCCATGGCCGTGTGCGCGCGCTTGAGCACGTCCAGATCGCTGTCGCCACGGGTGAACAGGTATGTCTCTGGCAGGAAGCGGCCTTCCGGATGTTGCCCCTCATGCCCCAGCGCCTTCATCAGCGCCCGGTCGTCCAGATCGGTCGTTTCCTGGCGCAGCTCCTTCGAGCGCGCCAGCGCCGCGCGCAGTTCGCGGATGTTCCAGCCTTCGACGATGGTGAAACGACGATGCACGACCTTGCCGTCGCGCATCGCGGTCAACAGCTTGCGTGGCGACGTGCCGGGCTCGAGCGCGTACTCGCCCACCTGCAGCCGGCCAGCTGCGCCGAGCTGCTTGGCGAGGGCGCGCCACTCGATCAGCTCGCCCTGCTCCACGCCGGCCTCGCGCAGCTTGCGCACGACGGTTGGCAACGAGTCGCCCTTTTCGACCAGCAGCGTTTCACCCGCGTCCAGCCCGGACAGCGGGGCGTCGGCAAAGCTCGTATAGCGCTGCCAGAACCAGGCGCCGGCGCCAATGGCGACCAGCAGGAGCAGGATGAAGAAGCCGCGGAAGCGGCGTCCAGATTTGCGACTCACGCAACCTCCGTGGCGAACGCGGGATGCTCGGCGGCCAGGCGACGCTGCAATTGCGCCACCTGCGGATGCGGTCGCCATGAGCGAGCGCCGAGCCGCGCCACAGGCAGGATACCGCGCACGGCATTGCACAGGAAAACCGCGTCGGCCGCTTCGACGTCGATCACAGCCAGCCGGGCTTCCGAGGCACCCAGCGCATCCCGTGCCCACGCCCGGCACACCCCGGCCACGCCACAACGGTCCACTGGCGGGGTCAGCCAGCGGCCGTCGTGCAGCACGAACAGGTTGGCGGCCGTGGCGCACACCACGTCTCCCTCCGTGCTGCACATCAGGCCCTCGTGGATCGACGTGTCGCTCCATTCGCCGCGAGCGAGCACCTGTTCAAGCCGGTTGCAGTGTTTCAAGCCTGCCAGCGCTGGCTGGATCGACAGCGACGTTCCGCACCAGCGCACGGCAAGCCCGTCCGCCGGTGTAGCAGCCGGCAGCGGATGATGCGAGAAGATCCAGGTCGGCTTGGTGTCCACGGGTGGCGCGTAACCGCGCCCACCTGCGCCGCGCGTCAGCAACAGCTTGAGCACGCCGTCGGATCCATCCAGCAGTTGCAGCGCCTGATCGCGCGCACGCGACTCGTCGGGTACGGGCAGACCGAGAACGTGCGCGCCCCGCAGCAGGCGTTGCCAATGCACCGGCCACCAAGGCACGTCGCCGCGATGGGCCCGCATCGTTTCGAACACGCCGTCGCCGTAGGCCAGTCCGCGATCGGCCGGGTCGATGGCATCCACGCGTTGCGCACCACTGAAAACCAGTGCGCGCATCACTCGACTCCCAGCGCCCGCAGCATGCCGCGTGCCTTCGCGCGGGTCTCGTCGAGTTCCCGCTGCGGATCGGAATCGGCCACGATGCCGGCGCCCGTACGGAACCGCAGCACGCTGCCGTCGTCGTCGGCTTCCAGCTCCGCGCTGCGGATCAGGATGTTGAGGTCCAGGTCGCCATCACGGTTGAGCCATCCCATCGCACCGGTGTAGGCCCCGCGGCCCACGCCTTCCAGCTCGGCGATGATCTGCATGCAACGCACCTTGGGACAGCCGGTGATGGTGCCGCCCGGAAACACCGCGCGGATCACCTGCCCTGGCGTGGCCTCCGCACGCAGGCGGCCACGCACGTTGCTGACGATGTGATGCACGTGCGCGTAGCTCTCCACCGTCATCAGCTCGTCCACCTCGACGCTGCCCGGCGTGCACACGCGCCCCAGGTCATTGCGCTCCAGGTCAATCAGCATCACGTGCTCGGCGCGTTCCTTGGGATGGCCGACCAGTTCCTGGATGCGCGCGGCATCGTCGTCGCCGGCGAAGCGCGGACGCGTGCCCGCGATGGGACGCGTCTCCACCATGTCGCCGCGCACGGACACCAGGCGCTCGGGCGATGCGCTGACCACGGCCCAGTCCTCGCCCGCGAAGACGCCGGCGAATGGCGCAGGGTTGTTCTCGCGCAGGCGCTGGAACAGCGACGCCGGTTGCAGCGCCTGGTCGAAACGCGCGCGCCAGCCACGCGACAGATTGGCCTGGAACACATCGCCCGCGGCGAGGTACTCCAGCACGCGCCGCACGCCGTCGGTGAAACGTTGCGGCTCGTCTTCGACCAGGGCGTCCGGCGGTTGCCAGGCCGGCAACGGCGGCATCTGCATCGCCGACTCCACATCCGCCAGCACGCCGGACTGCAGTGCATCGTGCCCCGGCTCGACCACCAGCATGCATTCGCCGCTGGTGTGATCGCGCAGGATCGCCGCCGGACAACGCAGCGCCAAAGCGACCGGAAGGCCGCCATCGGCTGGGGGCAGTTGCAACACCGGTTCGACCTGCGCCGCGGCCTCGTAACCGAAGAACAATGCCCAGCCGCCACGGAACGGCCAGCGCGGCTCGTCGCGCGGCGCGCGTGCGGCCTGCCAGTGTGCGTCGAGCACATCGAAGAAGCTGCCCGGCAGTACCTCGCCATCACCATCACGCACCAGACCGTCGGTGCCGAGCCCCAGCGACGCACCGTCGGCGATGAGCAGCATGTCCCAGCGTCCCTGCGCCGTGCCGTGCGCGGTCGATTCGAGCAACAGTGGATAGCGCGATGGCGCCAGGCGCTGCAGCGAAAGCAGGTCGAGCGACGGTAGGGAGCGGGTCAGGAGCATGGGCGATATTGTCCGCCATCCGGCACTCCACCTGCGCACCGATGGCGTACGCGGCCGGAAACGACGATCCCCGCCGCAGCGGGGATCGTCTCGTTCCACGGGCCCAGGCGCTCAGACGCGCTTGAACACCAGCGTACCGTTGGTTCCGCCGAAGCCGAAGCCGTTGGACATGGCCACGTCGACCTGCACCTGGCGTGCCGTATGCGGCACGTAGTCCAGATCGCAACCCTCGCCCGCTTCGTCCAGGTTGATGGTCGGCGGGATGATGCCGTGGTGCAGCGCCAGCACGGAGAAGATCGCCTCGACGCCGCCGGCCGCACCCAGCAGGTGGCCCGTCATCGACTTGGTCGAGCTGACCATGGTCTTGTATGCGTGGTCGCCCAGCGCGCGCTTGATGGCCAGCGTCTCGGCCAGATCGCCGAGCGGGGTCGAGGTACCGTGCGCGTTGAGATAGCCGACGTCTTCCGCATTGATGCCCGCGTCCTTCATCGCCGCGGCCATGCAGCGCGCAGGGCCTTCGCCGTTCTCGCTGGGCGCGGTCATGTGGAACGCGTCCGAGCTGGCACCGAAGCCGGCGAGCTCGCAGTAGATGCGGGCACCGCGCGCCTTGGCACGCTCGTACTCCTCGAGGATCAGGATGCCTGCGCCGTCGCCGAGCACGAAGCCGTCGCGGTCCTTGTCCCACGGACGCGACGCCTTGGTCGGCTCGTCGTTGCGGGTGGACATCGCCTTCATCGAGCAGAAGCCCGCGACCGAAGTCGGCGACGAGCCGCGTTCGGCGCCACCGGCCACCATCACGTCCGCGTCGCCGTACTGGATCATGCGCATCGCCATGCCGATCGAATGGTTGGCGGTGGCGCAGGCGGAGACGGCGGAGAAGTTCGGTCCCTTGATGCCGGTCAGCAGCGACACCTGGCCCGGCAGCATGTTGATGATGGTGCTGGGCACGTAGAACGGCGACACCTTGCGCGGGCCGCCTTCGTTGTACTTGATGGTCTGCTCTTCGATGCCGAGCAGGCCGCCGATGCCCGAGCCGATCAGCGCACCGATGCGCTCGGCGTTGGACTCGTCGACGGTGATGCCGGCGTCCTGGATCGCCATCAGCGAAGCCGCGACGCCGTAATGGATGAACTCCTCCATCTTCTTCGCATCCTTCGGGTTCACCCACTGGGTGATGTCGAAGTTGCGCACCTCGCCCGCGATGCGGGTGGTGAAGGCGGACGCGTCGAAATGCGTGATCGGGCCGATGCCGGAGCGACCGTTGACGATACCGTCCCAGCTGGAAGCCAGGTCGTTGCCCAGCGGCGAAACGATGCCGAGGCCGGTGACGACGACGCGTCGGAGGGGGGCACGATTGGACATGAAACACTCCGTCTGCGAACACTACGCCGGCGCATGGACCGGCTCATATGACACGGGGCCGCAATGCGGCCCCGGTCTGGATTTTTCAAGTAAACGCGCGCCTCCAGCGAGGCGGCGGCTTTCTTGAGAGCCCGGCCGTGGACGGCCGGCCCCTTGTTCAGGACTTACGACTTGACGTGAGCCTTCACGTAGTCGATGGCCTGCTGCACCGAGGTGATCTTCTCGGCTTCCTCGTCCGGGATCTCGCACTCGAACTCTTCTTCGAGCGCCATCACCAGCTCGACGGTGTCGAGCGAGTCAGCGCCGAGGTCGTCGACGAACGAAGCGTTGTTGGTGACTTCCTCTTCCTTAACGCCAAGCTGTTCGACCACGATCTTCTTGACGCGCTCTTCGATGCTGCTCATGGGTACTCACTCCTCCCGGGACGGGATATTCGACGGAATAGTCTAAATGAATCACGGACGATCGCGAGCATACGCGAAAGCCCTTTGAGTTCAAGCGGTTATGGTGTGAACGGCAGGTAGGCGACACGCCTTACGGCATGTACATGCCGCCGTTGACATGCAGGGTCTCGCCGGTGATGTAGGCGGCCGACGGGCCGGCCAGGAACGCCACCGCACGGGCGATGTCGGCGGGCTCGCCAAAGCGGCCCAGCGCGATCTGGCCCAGCATCGCGTTCTTGGCGTCTTCCGGCAGCGCCTTGGTCATGTCGGTGTCGATGAAACCCGGCGCGACGACGTTGACGGTGATGCCGCGCGAACCGATCTCCTTCGCCAGCGACTTGCTGAAGGCGATGATGCCGGCCTTCGCCGCCGCATAGTTGGCCTGGCCCGGATTGCCGGTCACGCCGATCACGGAGGCGATGTTGATGATGCGGCCCTTGCGCGCCTTCATCATCGAACGCATCACCGCCTTGCTGGTGCGATACACGCTGGTGAGATTGGTGTCGAGGATGGCTTGCCAGTCCTCGTCCTTCATGCGCATCAGCAGGTTGTCGCGGGTAATGCCGGCGTTGTTGACGAGGATCGAGATCGCGCCGATCTCCTTGCCGATCGAGTCGATCAGCGCCTCGACCGATGCGGCGTCGCTGACGTCGAGCACGCGGCCATGACCGCCGCTTGCAGCCAGGCGCTCGCCGATGGCCTTCGCACCACCTTCCGAGGTCGCGGTGCCGATGACGGTCGCGCCCTGCGCGGCCAGTTCGTCGGCGATTGCCGCACCGATGCCACGGCTCGCGCCGGTGACCAGGGCGATCTCACCTTTCAGTACTTGCGTCATGGGGGTTCCTCACCAAGCCTTTGACAGGATCACGCGGATGGAGGCAGGACAGCGAAGCCGAGTTTGCTCGATCCGCGTTGCGTCGCCTGGACCCGCATCAAGAAAAATTCACGCCCGGTCGTTCACGCCCATTCGGAGCGGGCGGATTCGAAGTCGCCCGGCGTACCGATGGCGCGCGTGTCGACTGCCTTGTCGATGCGCTTGACCAGTCCGGCCAGCACCTTGCCCGGGCCGCATTCGGCGATACGCGTAACGCCCTGACCGACCAGTGCCTGCACGCAGCCGGTCCACTGCACCGGCAGATACAGCTGCCGCACCAGCGCCTCGCGGATGGCGTCGACATCGCCGTGCACGCGCGCATCGACGTTCTGCACGACCGGGCGATCCGGCATCCGCCATGACAGGCCGGCCATCGCTTCGGCCAGGCGGTTGGCCGCCTCGCGCATCAGCGGCGTATGCGAAGGCACGCTCACCGCAAGCTTCACCGCCTTGCGTACGCCGCGCTCGCCCAGCATCGCCAGCGCCTTGTCGACCGCGGCCGCGTGGCCGCCGATCACGATCTGGCCCGGCGAGTTGTAGTTCGCCGGCACGACCACTTCGCTGCCGGACACGGCTTCGCAGACTTCCTGCACCAGCGCATCCTCGGCGCCGAGCACGGCAGCCATCGCGCCGACGCCGGCCGGTGCGGCCTCCTGCATCAGCTGACCGCGCAGGCGAACCAGGTGCGCACCGTCCTTCAACGACAGCGTGCCGGCCGCAACCAGCGCGGTGTACTCGCCCAGGCTGTGTCCGGACAACATCCCCGGCTGCGCGCCACCTGCCTGACGCCAGGCGCGCCACACCGCCACGCCCGCGGCGAGCAGCGCCGGCTGGGTGTACTCGGTGCGGTTGAGCATCTCTTCCGGGCCGCCCTGGCTTAGCGCCCACAGGTCCACGCCCGCACCGTCGCTCGCCTCGACGAATGTCTCGCGAACGATCGGATGGAGTTCGGACAGTTCGGCCAGCATGCCGAGCGACTGCGAGCCCTGTCCGGGAAAGACGAAGGCGAGCGCGGAGGCGGTCGCGGTGGAATCGGTCACGCGGGGGTCCCTGCAAAAAGAGTGCGCATGATACGAGTGTTTGCTCTAGGGCGTCTGTACCGCCACGTACTGAAGCAGGCGGTCCATTCCGGAACCGTGAAATGCGACCGCACGTCGCTGCGGGCCGCTGAAACGACAACGCCCCCGCCGGTTCCGGCGGAGGCGTCGCGATGTCGAACCCTGCGGGAGCTCAGTAGCGGATCAGCGCCGAGCCCCAGGTGAAACCGCCGCCGAACGCTTCCAGCAGCAACAGCTGGCCGCGCTGGATCCTGCCAGAACGCACGGCCTCGTCCAGCGCCAGCGGCACCGAACCGGACGACGTGTTGCCGTGGCGATCGACCGTGACGATGACGCGTTCCATCGGCATGTCCAGGCGCTTGGCCGTGGCTTCGATGATGCGCAGGTTGGCCTGGTGCGGAATCAGCCAATCGATGTCGTGGCGATCCAGGCCGTTGGCCTCCAGCGTTTCCTCCACGACCGAGTCCAGCGCCTTCACCGCATGCTTGAAGACCTCGTTGCCGGTCATCAGCACGCGCACTCCGGCGTTGTGCTCTTCCGGTTTGAAGCCGACAGACACGCCGACCGGATTCCACAGCAGTTCCTTCTTGCCGCCGTCGGCGTGCATGTGGGTGCTGAGGATGCCGGTTTCGCTATCGGCCTTGAGCACCACTGCGCCGGCGCCGTCGCCGAACAGCACGCAGGTGGAGCGGTCGCTCCAGTCGAGCATGCGCGTCAGCGTTTCCGAACCGACCACGAGCACGGTCTTCGCCGCACCCGAGCGGATGAACTTGTCGGCCACCGTCAGCGCATAGACGAAGCCGGTGCACGCCGCATTGACGTCGAACGCCGGACAGCCGTTGGCACCCAGGCGGTGCTGCAGCAGGCAGGCGGTGGACGGGAAGATCAGGTCGGGCGTGGTCGTGCCGACCACGATGAGGTCGAGCTCCTTCGCATCGACGCTGGCGGCTTCCAGCGCGCGCGTGGCGGCGTGGTAGGCCAGGTCGCTGGTGGTCTCGCCTTCGGCAGCGATGTGACGCTCGCGGATGCCCGTGCGGGCCGCGATCCATTCGTCACTGGTATCGACGATCTTGGCCAAGTCGTCGTTGGTCAGCACCTTCTCGGGAAGGTAGCTGCCGGTTCCCGCGATGCGGGAATAAATCGTTTGCGTCATCGCCACTCCGCTGCACAGCCGTGATGGGCCCGGACGGGCACCTTGCCGGGAATCCCCACCGGCCAGGCCGGTGCGGGAACTCCGCCGTTGCCGAGCGGGACCTGACGGCGGCAGACGGCCCGGGTCCGGCGGCGGCCGCGCGGGTCGAGCGACCGGCGCGCGGCGCGGCGGTGGGCGAAGAGATTACTCTTCGTCGACGACCTTGGACTTGGTGTCGATCACCTTCTTGCCGCGGTAGTAACCATCGGCAGTGACGTGGTGACGCAGGTGGGTCTCGCCCGTGGTCGGGTCGGTGGCCAGCTGCTTGGCGGACAAAGCGTCGTGCGAACGACGCATGCCACGCTTGGACGGGGAAACGCGGGACTTCTGGACAGCCATGGTCTTGCTCCAAAAAAACTAGTTCGAATGTTTCTTCAATACCGACAACGCAGCGAATGGATTCGCGCGTTCCGGCTCGCCGGCCTGTTCGGCCGCGGGCCAGTCGCGTTCCACCGCTTCCGTGCCGGGCATGATCGGCACGACCGGAACGGCGAGGATCAACTCGTCCTCGACCAGTTCGACGGTCCGCAGCTGGCCGTCATCCGGCACCAGCAACGGCTCGTATCCTGGCGGCAGCGCAGCCTCTTCCGCTTCGTCGCGGATCAGGCCAAGCCGCTGCACGATGCTCACCGGCAACAGGAACCGCTGCAGGGTGCGCTGACAGGTCAGCGGCAACTCGGCATCGATGCGAAGCTCGACGTAAGGCACCCGCAGCGGATCGCGATCGAATTCGAGCGCGAAGCGTACGTCGCCTTCGGTGTCGGCTAGGCTGTCCCGCAACCGTGCCAGCGTGGACAACGGCACGCGGCCTTCGACGCCGCGCCGTGCCGCCACCATGCGCCAAGCATCCAGAATCTCGGGCAGGTCCGCTGACATAAGCTGCGGAATGTTAGGGAGTCGCCCCTTCCATGTCAAACCTGAACCTGCGACTTCACACTATCGGCGCGCGCGATTTGCCGCCCGGAAAGGCCGGCGTCAGACTGGCGCCATTCCGTTCAGCGATCCGCCATCGTGACCATCACCCTGATCCTGCTGGTGTCTGCGCTCGTTGTAGCGGCGCTGGCGTTCGCCCGCTACCGACCGGGTCGTCGCGAGCGGGCCATGCGCGAGGTCCTGGACGCCGCCGACGCGCTGGAGGCCCAGTTGCGGGTTGCGCGTGCCGAGATCGAAGCCGTGGCCGGCACCGGTGGCGACGACCCGGTCGGCGAAGCCATGCGCGAGATGCTCCGCCAGCGCCTGTGGCTGCGCGACCACGGTCGCGAGGCCAGCCTGGAGCAGCTGGACGAGGTCCGCACGTCCATCGACGCCGCCCGTGGCCGGATCGACCAGCAATTGTCCCGCATTGCCCAGGCCCGCGTCCCGACCGCATGAGTGCCCCGCCCCGCCTGGTCCTGGGTTCGACCTCCCGTTACCGCCGCGAGTTGCTGGAACGGCTGCGGGTGCCTTTCGACGTGGCGCGTCCCCACACGGACGAGACCCCGCAGCCGGGCGAGACACCCGAATCGCTGGCGCGCCGGCTGGCCCGGGCCAAGGCCACCGACGTCGTCGCCCGGCATCCGGAGGCCTGGGTGATCGGCTCCGACCAGGTGGCCGAGTTCGATGGGCGTCCGCTCGGCAAGCCGGGCACGCACGAAGCCGCCACGGCGCAGTTGCAGGCGATGTCAGGACTCACGGTGCGGTTCCTGACCGGGCTGTGCCTGATGCGCAGCGACGGCGAGATCCTGGAGGCGCTGGACTTCACCGTGGTGCGGTTCCGGACGCTGGGGGCGGACGAGATCGAGCGCTACCTGGCCGCCGAGCAGCCCTACGACTGCGCCGGCAGCTTCAAGTCCGAAGGGCTGGGCATCACGCTGTTCGACGCGATCGAGACCCACGATCCGACCGCTCTGGTCGGCCTTCCGCTGATCGCCACCGCGCGCCTGCTGCGCGAGGCCGGCTTCGCCCTGCCCTGACGGCTACTCCTCCAGCACCACCGGCTGCTCGGACCACGTCTCGACACTGCCGTCCCGCCCGATCAGGCGCAGGCCAAGCCAGTGGCGACCGGCCTCTACTTCGCGGCCTGTCAGGTCAACCTTCGCATCGAAGCCCACCTTCGGATGCTGCGGGTCGTTGGACACGGGCCACACGCGTTGCAGGCCGGGGAAGTCTCGGCCGTAGTCCGCCTTGGCGACGACCCCGCCGTCCAAGGTGATTTCGACGCCGGCGAGCCCTGTCCCGTCCTTGAACGCCCAGCCATGCACATCGAATCGACGGCCTACGCGGGCCCCGGTTGTGGGCGCGTCGATCCAGGCCATGGACGGCGTAGTGCATAGCCCGCTCGCGCGCTGCCCTTCCAGCGCGAACAACAGGAAGCGCTGGCGCCCGTGATCGATGTTGAGCACCTGCGGCGGTGGCAGCGGGCCGACCATCGCGCAGAGTTCGTGGTAGCGATCAAGCAGGTCCCGGTACTTCACCTCGCTCGCGCCGACCACCAGCAGCACGGCCGTATCGCTCCAGGCTTCGCGCCCCGGCGTGTGCAGGTTCCACAGGCGCAATTGCGGTGCGCGACCGTGCTTGTGGTTGATCGGATGGTCCAGCACCCGGATGCGGTGATCGCCCAGCGCGAAGCCGAGCTCGGCGCCGATCTTGAAGTTGTCGGCCACGATGCGCGTGTCCGTCGGCATGGCGGCCAACCGCTCGCGCACGGCATCGGCCAGCGGCTTCCAGCCGGCGAAGTTGGACGGATACCATTTCTCGGCGGCCGTGCTTTCGCGCCATTTCGCGTTCGACACGGCGACGTAATAGGCCAGCTGCGCAGCCAGACCGGCGCCCGCAAGCACCATCGTGGCGATGCGCCAGCCGCGCGGCCACGTCGCCAGTACACCGGGCACGAGCGGCAGCAACGCGAGATAGCCTGGCAGGGGCCAATGGAAACTCACCCGCTCGGTGTCGGCGAAGAACCCGAGTGCAAAGAAGCCCGTCACCACACCCGCGCCGAGCAGCGCGAAGTAGCGCGAAACCGTGGACGCGCAGCCAATGCTGCGGCGAGCGGCGAGGAACATCGCCGCGAACAGCAACGGCGTCACCAGCAATGCCTGGATGCCGATGAACAGGATGCCGTCGGCGTGAAACGCCCAGGGATGACGATCCACCAGCTGGAAGCGGAGTCCCGCATCGGCGTTGTCGAGGTTCCACGCCACCAGGGGCGCCCAGGCCGACGCGCCGAAAGCAATCGCGACCATCACGCGCACGTCGCGAAGCGCACGCCGGCCATCCTCGAGCATGAGCAACGCGATAAAGCCCACGGCGATCACGGCGATGAAACGGTAATGACACAACGCACCCAGCGCGAGACCCGCGGCCAGTTCGAGCGCGGCGGCAGGACTGACCTGGCGCAGCAGGCGTGCACCTGCGTCCAAACACAGCAGCGTGGCCAGTGCCATCGCCGCATCGGGCAGCGCCATCAGGCCGAGCGTGCCGGCCAGCGGCAGCAACAGGGTGAGGATGCCGGCCTGCCATCCCGTCTTCGCGCCGAACTCACGCGAGGCGACGTGGACCATCAGCAACGGCACGCACGCCGCGATGATCAGGAACGGCAGCCGCAGCGCAAGAGTGTGATCGCCGCCCACTTCCACGCCGAGCCGGGTGAGCCATGCAGTGAGGCCGGGCAGGTCCGAATAGGCCGCCGCCAGGTGCTGGCCTTCCTGCCAGTAGAAGGCTTCGTCGACGAACAGCGGCAGTCGCGCGGCGACCGCCAGCTTGATCAGTGCGATGGAAACCCAAAGCACCCAGAACGTGCGCCGTGCCTGTACTGCATCCCGCATCCGTTCTTGACCTCGCTACACTCAGGTGGAATCGGCGCGTCCGCGATGGCGGGCCAACAGTACGGCACCCGCAGCACCCGCGTCGCAACACCGGCAGGCAGACTGATCCGGCATGCTTCGGGCATCCGCGCGCAGCGTTGCAACCGGCGGCCGCAACAGCATCCAGGAGACACGCACGATGGCGGTACCCCTTACGACGGCGCCCATGCTAACCGATGGTCTTCGCCAGTCCCTCGACCGCGCGCAGACACAGGTCAACGCACTGGTGCTGGGCAAGCCGCACGAGGTGCGCCTCGCGTTCGTCGCACTGCTCGCCGGCGGCCATCTGCTGATCGAGGACCTGCCCGGACTCGGCAAGACCACGCTCGCGCATGCGCTGGCGGCGACGCTCGGGCTGGAATTCCAGCGCGTGCAGTTCACTTCCGACCTGTTGCCGGCCGACGTCGTCGGCGTGTCCGTGTACGACCCGCAGTCGCGCGAGTTCCAGTTCCATCGCGGCCCGGTGTTCACGCAGGTGCTGCTGGCCGACGAGATTAACCGGGCGCCGCCGCGCACCCAGAGCGCGCTGCTCGAGGCGATGGCCGAATACCAGGTGACCGCCGACGGCACGACGCACGTACTGCCAGAGCCGTTCTTCGTGATCGCCACGCAGAATCCGGTGGACCTGTCCGGAACCTATCCGCTGCCCGATTCGCAGCTCGACCGCTTCCTGTTGCGCCTGAGCCTGGGTTATCCCGGCGAAGCGGCCGAACGCGACCTGCTGGCCGGCGACGACCGCCGCGACATGATCGCCATGGTGATGCCGCTGCTGGGCAGCGAGGATGTGCTCGCCGCGCGGCGTGCGGCACAGCAGGTGCATGCCAGCGATGCGCTGATCGCCTACGTGCAGGCGCTGCTGGCGCGCAGCCGTCGCCATCCTGGCGTGCGCGTTGGCCTGTCGCCGCGCGCGGGCCTGGCGCTGCTGCGTGCGTCGCGCGTGTACGCGATGCTGCTGGGTCGCGCGCATGTGCTGCCGGAAGATGTGCAGGCGCTGTTTCCTGCCGTGGCGGCGCATCGGCTCGTGGCCGAAGTCGACGCCGGCAAGGACGCGGCACTGGCGAAGGCCATCCTGCACGCGGTACCGGTGGACTGATCCATGCCGGTCGCCGCCGCACGGCGCCTGTACGCGCGTTTCCATGCCTTCGCGATGGTGTGGACGCGCCCGCGCGATCCCGAACCCCTGCCCGCGCGACTGCACCGCCGTCGCATCTACGTGTTGCCGACGCGTTTCGGCCTGTTCTTCGCCGCCGCGTTGCTGACGATGCTGGCCGGCGGACTCAACTACAACAACAACCCGGCGCTGCTGCTCGGGCTGGTGCTCGGCGGCGCGGGAATGGCCAGCCTGATCGCGGCGCAGATGCAATTGTCCGGAATGGACGTGGTCGCGGTGGAAGCCGAACCCGTCGCTGCAGGCATGCCGCTGGGCGTCCGCGTGCACGCGCGTGCACCGGCCGGACGCGTGCGCCGCGGACTGCGGCTGGATGACGACGGTGCGTTCGATGCCGAACCGGACGTGCTGAATCTCGACAAGGGCACGGGCGAAGCGCATCTGGAAGTTCCCACGCAGGAACGCGGCTGGCTCGATCTGCCGCGGCTGCGGCTGTCCACCACGCGCCCGCTCGGCCTGGCGCGCGCCTGGGCCTACGTGTGGCCGGAGACGCCCCTGCTCGTGTATCCCAGTCCCGAACCGCACGGACCGCCACTGCCCGGCGGCCGCGGCGACCGCGTGCAGGCACGCCTCAATCCGGCAGGCGACGACGTCCATCACCTTCGCGGGTACCGTGCCGGCGATGCACGCCGCGCGATCGCATGGAAGCCATCCGCACGGCGCGACACGCTGATCGTGCGTGAGTTCGAGGAACCCATGGGCGCCGAAGTCGTGCTCGACTGGAACGCCGCCACCGGGCTTCCCTACGAGGCTCGCATCTCGCGGCTGGCACGCTGGGTGGACGAAGCCGAGCGCGACGGACGTCGCTATCAGCTGCGCGTGCCGGGCCAGCCGGCGCTCGGTCCCGACCGCGGCGCGCGCCATCGCCACGCCTGCCTGCGCGCCCTGGCGCTGATGCCGCATGTCTGACACCGCCATCGCACTCGATCCCTCGAACCGCCGCTGGGCGCTGCTGGCCGCCGCCGTCTGCCTGTTGCCGCTGCTGCTGCAACTGCCCTTCCAGGTGGCGTTGGCGGTGGGCGCAAGCGCGATCGTGGTGGCGCTGCTGTCTTGGCGTCGCCCGGTGCCAGGTCCACTGCGGCTGCTCATCGCGGTGGGTCTGATCGCCGTGGTGCTCAGTCTCAGCCGCTTCTCGATCGGGCGCGACACCGGCTGCGCGTTGCTGGCCGCAATGCTGGCGATCAAGCCATCGGAAACCTTCGCCTTGCGCGATGCGCGCAGTCTGCTGGGCTTCGCGCTGTTCGCGCCGTTCGCTACGTTCCTGCTCGACCAGGGACCGGTGTCGCTGCTGCTCGGCGTCATCGGCGCGTTGCTCGTGTTGTCCACATTGCAGCGCCTGGCGGAAATGGAATCCGGCGACGTGCAGACCGTGCCGATGCGGCAGCGACTGTTCGGCGTCGGCCGTCTGCTGGCGGTCGGACTGCCGCTGGCACTGGCGACGTTCTGGCTGTTCCCGCGCCTGCCGAATCCGCTGTGGGGCATTCCCGAACGCGCGATGGCGCGCACCGGCCTGTCGGACCGGATGAGCCCGGGCGATTACATGGACCTGCTCGGCGACGATCGCCCCGCCCTGCGCGCCCGTTTCTTCGGGGCGATACCGCGGCAGGAGCAGATGTACTGGCGTGGCCCCGTGTTGTGGGATTTCGACGGCCGTACCTGGACCCAGCCGCGCTGGCATCCGGACCTGCCCGCCACGCCCGTGGAGCCGGGCCGCGAGCGGTGGGACTACGAGATCGAGCTGGAACCGACGGATCGCCGCCAGCTGGTCGCGCTGGACCTTCCGCTGGCCACGCCGAGCGGCGCGCAATCGAGCCTGGACCACAGCCTGCAGACCGCACGTCCGCTCACCTCGCTCACCCGTTGGCGCCTGCAGTCCGCGCCGCCGGCGCAGTACCAGGCGACGCTTCCGCGGGAGTTGCGCCAGTTCGCGCTGCAGTTGCCCCCCGGATTCAATCCGCGCACGGTCGCCCTCGCCCATCAATGGCGGAACGAGGCCGGGCCTTATGCCGACGAGGCCATCGTGCGCCGTTCGCTCGACTGGATCCGGCGCGATTTCGCCTACACGCTCACCACGCCACTGCTCGGCCGCCATTCGGTCGACGAGTTCCTGTTCGACCAGAAGGCCGGCTTTTGCGAACACTTCAGTTCGTCCTTCGTGGTGCTGATGCGCGCGGCGGGAATTCCGGCGCGCGTGGTCACCGGCTATACCGGCGGCTACCGCAACCCCATCGGCGGTTACTGGCTGGTGCGCCGTTCCGACGCACATGCCTGGGCGGAAGTCTGGCTGCGCGGCCGCGGCTGGGTCCGCGTCGATCCGACGGCCGCGGTCGCACCCGAACGCATCTACGACACGGTGGAATCGCGAGCACCGGGCGCGGAAGGCATGCTTGGCGGGCTGGGCGCGGCGCGTTCGCTGATCGACGTGGGCGACTGGGTCCGCCGCGGCTGGAACGATTTCCTCATCGGCTTCGACGCCGAGCGTCAGCAGCATCTGCTGCGGCCGTTCGGCATCGAGCGCATCGAGACCCGCACGATGATCCTGCTGCTCGCGCTCGCCGTAGCGTTGGGATTGCTGTGGATGCTCTGGCTAAGCCGGCACGACGAACGCGAGCGCGATCCGGTGCTGCGTGCCTGGCATCGGCTCAGCCGCCGCTATCGCCGCTTCGGGCTGGAACGCGAGCCGTCCGAACCGGCATCCGCGTGGGCCGCACGCGTGGCCGCCGCCCGACCGGACCTGGGGCCGGCCCTGACTGCACTCAGCCAACGTTTCAGCGATTGGCGGTACGCTGGTGGCGAACCGGGGGGACGTTCAGCCAGTGCCTTGGCTAAGGCGCTGCGAGCTCACCGCCCGCCCGCGAATGCTCGAGGAGAACGCTGATGAACGTCCGTCTCGCCATGCTTGCCACCGCCGCAGCCCTGCTGGCCGCCTGTGCATCGGCACCCCAGCCCCTCCAGGGCGAATTCAACCCGATCACGCCGCGCGACGCCGCCATCGGCGACAGCACTGGCGCCTCCGTGCGCTGGGGCGGCCGCATCGTCAACGTCGAGCCGCAGGCCAATCGCACCTGCTTCGAGATGATCTCGACCAGCCTGGGCAGCTCCGGCCGTCCGTACTGGGGCAGCGACGATACGGGCGGCCGCTTCATCGCCTGCCGCACGGGCTTCTACGATCCGGCGATCTTCGAGAAGAACCGCGAGGTCACCTTCATCGGCCGCGTCGCCGGCTACGAGAACCGCCGCATCGGCGAGTACGACTACCGCTTCCCGCGCGTGGAAGCCGATGTCGTCTACCTGTGGCCTATCCGCGAAACCGTCGACGTCGTGCAGTACCCAGCTCCGTGGCCGTGGTGGGGTTGGTGGTAAGCCGCCTGTCCGGTCGTTCGTGAGCAAGACAGAAAAGGCCGCCGGGAGGCGGCCTTCTTCGTTTGGTGGCAACTTCCGTGGCGACTACGGCGTCATCGCACGCAGGGCGCGTACGAACGTGGCGCCGCCATCCTATGGACGTGCATCAGCGCGGCGTACCGAACCGCCCCAGCGGCGCACCGGCGAGCAGGTGCAGGTGGATCTGAAAGACCGTTTGCCCGCCGTGACCGTTGCAGTTCATCACGATCCGATAGCCATCCTCGGCGAAGCCCTCTCGCCGGGCGTACTGGGCCGCGGCATGCGCCAGCCGACCGACGATCACCGCCTGGTCTTCCTGGAGGTCGTTGAGGGTGGCGACATCGGTCTTCGGGACGAACAGCACGTGCACCGGCGCCTGTGGCGCGATGTCGCGGAAGGCGATGAGGTGATCGTCCTCGTAGACGATGTCGGCCGGGATCTCGCGGCGGATGATCTTGTGGAAGATGGTCTCGGACATGTCGGCGCTCGCTGCGGTTCGAGCCGCAGATGATGCCGCATGCGCGGCGCAGGCGCCGCTAATCCGTCATCTCACTGCGGCTGCCGAACGCGTGGGATAGCGTGCCGCGATCGACGTACTCCAGTTCGCCGCCCAGCGGCACGCCGTGCGCGAGGCGACTGGGCCGCACGCCGTGCTGGCGCGCCAGCTGCGCGAGATAGTGCGCGGTCGCTTCGCCTTCGACGGTGGGATTGGTGGCGATGATCAGCTCCTGCACCTCGCCTTCGCCCAGGCGTGAGGCCAGCAGGTCCAGGCCGAGCTCGCGCGGGCCGATGCCGTCGAGTGGTGACAGCCGTCCCTGCAGCACGAAGTACTGGCCGCGATACCCGGTGGCCTGCTCGATCGCGAGGCGGTCCGCCGGCGACTCCACCGCGCACAGCAGGTGCGCGTCGCGCGATGCGCTGGCGCAGGTGGCGCAGACCGCCGTTTCGCTGAAGTCGCGGCAGCGCTCGCAATGGCGGATGTTCTCCATCGCCGAAGCGAGCGCGACCGACAGCCGCTGGCCACCGGCGCGCTCGCGCTCGAGCAGGTGGTAAGCCATGCGCTGTGCGGATTTCTGACCGACGCCCGGCAGCACGCGCAGCGCGTCGATCAGTTGTTCCAGAAGGGAAGACGTCACGGAAACCCTGTGCGCGCCGCCGCTCGAAGCAGCAGGCGCGCGCGATCGTCAGAACGGCATCTTCATGCCGGGAGGCAGCGGCATGCCGGCGGTGGCCGCGGACATCCTCGCCTGCGACTCGGAGTTGACCTTGTTCACCGCATCGTTGAAGGCGGCGGCAATCAGGTCCTCGACCATTTCCTGGTCGGACAGCACGCTCGGATCGATACGGATCTTGCGGCACTCCATGCGGCCGGTGATGGTCACACTGACCATGCCGCCGCCGGCGTTGCCGGTGACTTCCAGCTTGGCCAGTTCTTCCTGCGCGCGCTGCACGTTTTCCTGCATCCGCTGCGCCTGCTGCATCAGTTGGGCGATGTTTCCACGCATGTTCTTTCTCGTTTCGTGAGGAGCGATGGGGGAGCGCTGCGGCTGACGCAGCGCGATCGGTCAGTGTTCGTCGTAGGGACGGATCGAGTCGGGCACGATCTTCGCGCCGTGCTGCGAGATCAGCCGCTGCACATCAGGATCGCCCATGAAGCTGGCTTCGGCCGACGCCTGGCGCGCGTCGCGGGCGCGCTCGTTGCGCTGGTGCAGGGATTCGGCGCGCGCACCGTCGACGAAGCGGATCTGCGGCGGGGCGCCCAGGGCCGGGGCCAGTGCCTCGGCGACGAGGTTGACCAGTGCAGTGCTGCGCAGGTGTTCGTCATTGGCCGACAGCGAAAGGCTGAGCACGCCCTCCGCGTAGCCGACGAAGCCGGCGTGCTCGGCCAGCATCAGGGCCGGGCCGCGCAGGTTCGAGGCTGCCACCAGCGCGTGCCACGCGTCCGGATCCGCGATGGCGGCGACGTGCTGGGTGGGCGCCATCGGCCGTGCCGGTGCCGGTGGCGCGACCGGAGCTACCGGTGCGGCGGACTCGCGCGACACCGGTTCCACCTTCCACGGCGGAGTGTCGTCGATGGCCGCCGGGGGCGGACGCCGGGGTTCGGCGCGCGGCGTCTCGCGCACGACCGGTTCGGGTCGTGGCGACTGCGCGAAGGGATTGGGCGCCGGTGCGGGACGCGTCGGCGCCGCATCGGCCAGCGGATTCGGCGGCGGCACGCGTGGTGCGGCCGCGGACGGCGCGGCGGTCGCGACGTTGCGCTGCGCGCTCTCGCGTGCGCCCGGCGATGACGCCGTCGGCGCACGTGCGCCCTCACCTTCCGCCGGACGGAACGCCAGCATGCGCAGCAGGCTCATCTCGAAACCCGCGCGCGGACTGGGCGCCAGGGGCAGGTCGCGGCGGCCGTTCAGCGCCATCTGGTACCAGAGCTGCACCACTTCCGGACGCAGGCTCGTGGCCAGCGAATCCAGGTTTACCCCGTCGGCCTCGACCTGCGCTTCCGGCACCAGCTGGCGCACCTGCACGCGATGCAGGGCATCGCTGAAGGCGTCCAGCACGCTGGCCCAGTCCGGCGAGAACTCCGCCAGCGTCGCGACCTCGCCCAGCAGGCGTTCGCCGTCGCCTTCGGCCAGGGCCGACAGCAGCGCGCCCACGCGGGTACGATCGACCGTGCCAAGCATCGCCGCGACACCCGCATCGGCCAGCACGCCACCCGAACCATCCGTCCCGGCACTCGCACCGGTATAGGCGATGGCCTGGTCAAGCAGCGACAGACCGTCACGCAGACTGCCGTCGGCCGCCTTGGCCAGCTGGCGGATCGCACCGGGCTCGGCCGGAATGCCCTCGGCCTGCAGGATGCGCGTCATCTGGCCGTTGATCTGCTGCTCGTCCAGGCGCTTGAGGTTGAACTGCAGGCAGCGCGACAGCACGGTCACCGGCAACTTCTGCGGGTCGGTGGTGGCCAGCAGGAACTTCACGTGCCCCGGAGGCTCTTCCAGCGTCTTCAGCAGCGCGTTGAAGGCCGACTTGGACAGCATGTGCACCTCGTCGATGAGGTACACCTTCACCCGGCCGCGGCTGGGCATGTACTGCGCGTTGTCGATCACCTCGCGCACATCGTCCACGCCGGTGTTGCTGGCCGCGTCGATCTCCAGCAGGTCGATGAAGCGGCCGGAGTCGATGTCGCGGCAGGCGGCGCATTCGCCACACGGCTCGGCCGAGGTGCCGCGCTCGCAATTGAGCGACTTGGCGAAGATGCGGGCGATGGTGGTCTTGCCGACTCCACGCGTGCCGGTGAACAGGAATGCATGGTGAACGCGGCCCGAATCGAGCGCGTTGGTCAGCGCGCGGACCACGTGCTCCTGCCCGACCAGTTCGGCGAAGCGCTTCGGACGCCACTTACGGGCGAGGACGAGGTAGGACATGCCTTCATTCTGCCATGCCCCATCGCGCCGGCTGCGACGGAAGCGCCGAGCTTGTCCGCGGACGGGCCGGCAGCTAGAATTCGCGATCCCTGGGGCAGACCGGACGCGGGCAGGACGCCGCATTCAGGCCGCACGAAGTACCAGGAATGGAGAGGTGTCCGAGTGGTTGAAGGAGCACGCCTGGAAAGTGTGTAAGCGTCTAAACCGCGCTTCGGGGGTTCGAATCCCCCTCTCTCCGCCAGTTACCCGAAGCCCCGCCGCGAGGCGGGGCTTTTGATGAAAGTCTCTATGGTGGCCCCGTCGGCCCCTCGCGACGCTAGATCGAAAACCCCGCCAGGGCCGGAAGGCAGCAACGGTATCGATTGACGCGGGCGCCGAGGTCAGCCGGCGGGGTCATCGCCCGTTTTGGGCAACGCCCGAAACGGCCCACGATTTGCTGCGCAAACCGCGGGTCCCGCTATGTACTTCCGATCCCCGCGCTGCCGCGCACCCCTTACCAAGGGGCTGTTGCTCCAGTGGTGCGCTGCGATCTGACCCGCGCCTCCTTTCTTCCGCGCCCCTCCATCGTCATCCCGGCGAAGGCCGGGATCCAGGCTGTCGCGATCAGCCGAAGGAAGCGCCGTCATTCCAGCGAAAGCTGGAATCCATCTTGATCCTGCGGCAGGTGCGACCTGTTCGCACCTCTTACCGTCATTCCGGCGAAAGCCGGGATCAAGGCTGTCGCGCGCCCCTTACCAGGGGGGCTAACTCCGAGTGCCATGCCTGCGACCGGGCACCAGCGCTGGCCACTGCTTTTTGCCCGTCATTCCCGCGAAGGCGGGAATCCAACCTGCGGCCGTCGCAGCTCTTGGCAAAGCTCCGAAGCAAATCGTTTTGCAGTTACGCGACGTCCATGGATTCCCGCCTTCGCGGGAATGACGGCTAACAGCGCGGCGACCTGCGTCAGCAGTCGCGCGCCCTACTCCACGATCCCCAACGCGTCCGGTTCGCGGCCGGTCTTCCAGTGGTCGATCACCTTCCATTGCGTGGTATCGATCACCGCGATCTCGTCGCCGCCGCTGATGGCGGCGTACACGCGCGGTCGCTTCGGATCGGCAATGACGCCGATCGGCAACGCGGCGCGACCCAGCATGGTGTCGCGGTACTGCGCATCCGGTCTCGACAACGCCACCGTATGCGCGACCTGCTTGCTGTCCGTATCGATCACTGACAGCGTCGCGGCGCGCGCGTTGGTGGCCAGCGCGTATCGGCCATCGGCGGTGAAGGCCACGCGGATCGGAAAACCCGGGCTCGCGATCGTGTGCCGGATCGCCAGCGTCGCCGGATCGTGCACCGTCACCGTGCCGGCCTCGCGGTTGCTCACCCACACCTCACCGGTGGCCGGATGCACGGCAACGCCTTCCGCGCCCGCGCCCGCGGCGACTTCATGCGTCCTGGTGCGGGTGCCCAGATCCACGCGACTGACCGTGCCCGCATCGATCTTCGTGACGAACGCGACATCGCCGTTCTTCGCCAGCGCGACCATGTGCCCGCGCCCCTCGCCCAGGTCGATCGCGTGTTTCACGCGCCCCGCCGCGACGTCCACCAGCAGCAACTTGCGCGAACCTTCGGTGGTTACCACCGCGCGCTTGTAACCCGGCAACAGGCGCATGCCGTGCGGCTTGGTGTTCTCGCCCAGATCAACCATGCGCGTGCGGCCGGACTTGAGATCGATCGCCGTGATGGAGTTTCCCGGCGTGGACGAACCGTAGTTGCTGACCAGCGCGAAACGGTTGTCCGGACTGACGACGATCTCGTGCGGGCCCTTCCCGGTCGCGAACTCGCGCGATCGGGCACCGTCCTTCGTCGATAGCTGCCACACCGTATCGGCCGACTTGTTGCCGACCAGCAGGTCGGTCGCGGAAGCGGGCTGCGAGAACGCCAGCGCGGATGCGACGGAAAGCGAAAGCACGACGGAACGGATCATCGTCAGCTCCTCGATCGGATCAGGATTGCGGGTCGGGATGCAGCCAGCCGGCGTCGCCTTCGGCGTAGCGCTCGTGCTTCCAGATCGGCACGCGCTGCTTCACCTCGTCGATGATGTAACGGCATGCGGCGAAGGCAGCGTCACGATGCGCCGCGCTTACGCCCACCCATACCGCCAGCTCGCCGATGGCCAGGTCGCCGATGCGATGCACGCAGCGAACATCGAGCACGTCGAACTTCGACATGGCCTCAGCCAGCACCTTATCGCCTTCGGCTTCGGCCAGCGCTACGTAGGCCTCGTACCGCAGCCCCAGGACATCGCGGCCCTCGTTGTGGTTGCGTACCCAGCCTTCGAAGCTGGCGTAGCCGCCGACGCGGTCGTCGAGCAACTCGGCGCGCAGGTGTGCGGTGTCGATGGGGGTGTCGGCGAGCGCGAATCGGTTCATGCGGTGGATTGTGGCATTGGAAGCGGGGTGTGGCGTTGAGGCGCGTTGAAGTGGGCTGATCGCACGCGGCCTCTCCTTCCCCCTTGTGGGAGAAGGTGCCGCAGGGCGGAAGAAGGGCGCAGCGGGCGCTGTGCTGGGCACTTGCGAAGGCGCGAGCCAGTGGCTGCCTGGTAACACTGCGGATGGTGCACTTCGGCCGTCCTTGGCGTCACGTATCGGCTCCAGGGAGCCCGGCCCGGCCATCCATGGCCGGGCGTTCGCGGATGCGCGAGCCAGTGGCTGGCTGGTAACACTGCGGATGGTGCAACTGCGGCCGTCCCTGGCGTCACGTACCGGCTTCGGAGAGCCCGGCCCGGCCATCCATGGCTGGGCGTTCGCGGATGCGCGAGCCAGTGGCTGTTCTCATGCATTTCGGATGGCGTGTTACGGCCATCCTGGCGTCACGTATCGGCTCCGGAAAGCCCGGCCCGGCCATCCGTGGCCGGGCGTTCGCGGATGCGCGAGCCTGTGGGCTCTCTCTCACCGCTTCGTGTGGCATGTCGCAGCCGTCCCTGGCGGCACGCACCGGCTTCGGAACGCCCGGCCCGGCCATCCGTGGCCGGGCGTTCGCGTGCGCAGCCGATGCGAATAACGCATCGGCTGAACGCGCACGCTCACCCACCGCTCACCGGGGGGATGAAGGCCACTTCGCTGCCATCGACCAGCGGATCGTCCCAGCGCGCGAAGGCACCATCCACCGCTACGCGCAGGCGCTCGACCGGCAATGCGAAGCCATGACGCTCCCGCAGGTGCGTGTACAGGGCGCGCAGGTCGCCGTCGGCCTCGACGGTTTCACCTTCGACCCGCGCGGTGTCGCGGAGGCTGGCGAAATACAGCACGTTGACGCGGGTCATCGGCCCACTCCGAAATCACGGCGGCCACCCTGCTTTCCGAGCAGCTTCGCCGGGCCGAGCACAATACGATGGGACAGCGCCTTGCACATGTCGTACACGGTCAGCGCGGCAACGGTGGCGCCGGTCAGCGCTTCCATCTCCACCCCGGTGCGATGCGTGGTCTTAACCGCGCATTCGATGGACAGCGTCGCATCGCCGTCCCAATCGATGACGATGCGGCAGCCATCGATGGGGAGTGGATGGCAGAACGGAATCAGCTCGTGCGTGCGCTTCACCGCCATGGTGCCGGCGATGATCGCGGTTTCCACGATGCCGCCCTTCGCGCTCTTGAGTCCGGACTCGCGCAACTGGCGCGCGACGTCGGCCGGGAAGCGCACACGGCAGGCGGCGACCGCCTGACGCTGCGTCACCGCCTTGTCGGAGACGTCGACCATGGCCGGACGGCCCTTGGCATCCAGGTGGGTCAGAGTTTTGGCTGGCTTTTTCATGGAGTCATTCTGTCGGACGGACGGTTCGTCCGGATGGACGTTGCAGGGCGGGCTCTACCAAGCGATCGAATCGACGCTCAGCCGCCGACCAGGAACATCTCGACATGCCGCCGCGAAGCGCTCATCGCGCCGCGTACCTCGCTGTAACGATCACGGCGGCGCATCCACAGCGCCGCCACGTGTTCCCGCAGCGCGGCTTCGCCCTGCGACAGCGTGGGGCGCAGATCGTGGCCGTCGGAGGCGAACAGGCATGTGTACAGGCGCCCGTCGGCCGAAACACGGGCCCGATGGCAATCGCCGCAGAACGGCTCGCTCACGGAGCTGACGAAGCCCACCTCGCCCGCTCCGTCGGTGAACGCGTAACGCGAAGCGACTTCGCCGCGGTAATTGGCGCCCAACGGGCGCAGTGGCCAGCGCCCGGCGATGCGATCACGCAATTCCGCCGACGGCACGACACGCTCGCGCACCCATCCATTGCATGTGCCCACGTCCATGTACTCGATGAAGCGCATCACATGACCGGTGCCGCGGAATCGTTCGACCAGCGGAAGCACCTGGTCCTCGTTGAGCCCGCGCTCCACCACGCAGTTGAGCTTGATCGAACCGAACCCGGCTGCCTGCGCGGCCTCGATGCCCGCCAGCACGGTGGCGATCTCGCCACGGCCACCGGACATCTGCCGGAAGCGATCCGGATCCAGCGCATCCAGGCTCACGGTGAGCCGCCCAAGTCCGGCCTCGCGCAACGCGCGTGCCTGCGGCGCGAGCAGCGAGCCGTTGGTGGTCAACGCGATGTCTTCGATGCCCTCGATCCGCGCCAGCCGTTCGATCAGACGCGGCAGGCCCTTGCGCAGCAGCGGCTCGCCACCGGTGAGGCGCAGCTTGCTCACGCCCAACTGGACGAAGCCACGCACCAGCGTTTCGATCTCGTCGAACGACAGTCGCGTCGCCGAATCGAATCCGTAATCGTCGGGCACGCGATCGGCCGGCATGCAGTACGGGCAGCGGAAATTGCAGGCCTCGATCACCGACAGGCGCAGGTCGTGCAGCGACCGCCCGCGCAGGTCCAGCGGCCGCGGCGAAATCAGGGTGCTCGCGGCGGGGGCGTTCATGCGACTTCGATCTGCCGGAGCGACGGCTCGCGCAGTGGCACCACCTGGCCCGGGTGCGCGACGCGGTAGCCGCGAGCCGTGAGGATCTTGCCTTCCTCGCGGTTGCCGTAGTGGTACAGCAGGCAGCGGTCGAGCAGCCCGGACGGATATTCGCGTTCCAAGTCCTCGATGCCGCTGTGCGAAGGATTGCCGTGCAGGGCGCAGTCGTGCGCGATCAGCTCGCCGGCATCGGCAAAGCGCGCCAGCATCTCCGGGATCGGCCGGGTGTCGCCGGTCCACACCATGCTGCCGTGCAGGCGCAGGCCGTAGGCGGTTTCAGGCCAATGGTGGCGCGTGGGGAACACCTCCATCCGCACGCCGTCATGCCAGAACGCATCAGCGACCGGGATCACCTGGAAGGCGTCCCAGAAGTTCACGCCGCCCTCGGCCAGCGCGTTGGGATAGTCGCCCACGCGCTGGTGCAGCAGCGGCACCACCGGTGCCGGCACGTACACCCGCACCTTGCCGCGGCGGGTATCGTCAAAATACGTCGAAACGAACAGCCGCTCGAAGCCGGCCACGTGATCCAGGTGCGTGTGCGTGATGAACAGCGCCTGCGGTGTCACGCCATAGTGGGCCACGTACGCGGTGAGTCCCTCGCCGCCGCAGTCGATGGTCAGCCACGGGGCGCCATCGCGCTCGATGGTCGCCATCGCCGACCCGAGTTCGACCGCGGATGCATTGCCCACGCCGTGCAGACGCAATTGCCACGCCATCGTCAGTAGCCTCGTTCCCAGGCCCGATCGTACGCCAGGCGAAGGCGGGCGAAATCACGCTCCACATCCGTCACCGGCCGCGTTCCACGCAGCTTCAGCAGCGAGCGCTTCAGGCGCGCCAGATTGCGCTCCCGCCAGCCGGTGGCCGGGATTCGGATGCGGCCACGGTCCAGGTCGATGATCCAGCCGCGGCCGGTGGTGGTGAACAGCAGGTTATGCGCGTTGAGATCGGCGTGATCCAGCCCCGCGCGATGGGCGCGTGCGACCAGCCGCCCGGCCTCTTCCCACGGTGCGCCATCGCCCGCCACGGCAGCGCGGTCGGCAAGCGAGCGCACATCGTCGAGTCGTTCGAGCAGGATCGCGGCGCGGTAGAACGCACCATCGCGCCGGTAACACGCGGCGATGGGGCGCGGCACCGGGACGCCGCGCTCGGCCACCGCACGGGTCAGACGGAATTCGGCGAAGCTGCGCGTGCTGGCCGCCCCATGCCACCAGTAGCGGTCGCGGCTCACGCGTGCGGCCAGGCCGCCGCGCAGATAACGCCGCAGCAGGGCGGGACCGAATGGCGCATCGATGAACCATGCGCCGCCACGTCCACCGCTTTCCACGGGGCGTGCGCGCTGCTGCCAAAAGGACGGCACGAACCATTCCGGGCTTGCTTGCCGCACCCGGTTACGGTCGAACAGAATGGCGCCAAAGCCGCTGTCGTCGCGGAACGGCGTCAACTCCTCGGCAGCATCGAACCCCGTCATCCGCCGGAGTCTAGCAATTCACGTGACCGCTGCATCCGCCCAAGCGCCCTCCGCGCCTGTCTCCATCTGTCTGTTGCGCCTGTCGGCATTGGGCGACGTGACCCACGTCGTGCCGCTGGTCCACACGTTGCAGACCGCCTGGCCGCGGGCACGGCTGACCTGGGTCATCGGCAAGGGCGAGCACCGCCTGCTGGCCGGCCTGTCCGGCGTGGACTTTGTCGAATACGACAAGAAGACCCGCCTGGCCGGCATGCGCGCATTGCGTTCCGAGCTGAAAAAACGGCTGGGCAGTGCGCCCCGGTTCGACGTTCTGCTGCAGATGCAGGTCGCCGCGCGCGCGAACCTGCTGTCGGGCTTCATCCCGGCGCGGCGCCGCATCGGCTACGACCGCTCGCGCTCGAAGGACCTGCACGGGCTCTTCATCAACGATCGCATTCCCGACCGGCCGGGCATCCACGTGCTCGACGCGATCGGCAGCTTCTGCGAACCCTTGGGCCTGCACCAGAACAACGTCCGCTGGGACTTGCCGGTGCCGGACGAGGCACGCGAGTGGGCTCGCGCCCAATGGCCGCAGGACGGTGTGCCCACGCTGCTGATCTCGCCCTGCTCCAGCCACGTGCTGCGCAACTGGCGCAGCGAACGCATGGCCGCCGTGGCCGATCACGCCGCCGAACGCGGCTGGCGCGTGGTCCTGTGCGGTGGCCGCAGCGAGCTGGAACGCCATACCAGTGACGCCATCCTCGCGGCGATGCGGCATCCCGCACTCGACCTGGTCGGCAAGGACACGCTCAAGCAATTGCCGGCACTACTGGAACGCGGGCACCTGCTCATGACGCCCGATTCGGGCCCGATGCACATCGCCAACGCCATGGGCACCAAGGTCCTGGGCCTGCACGCGGCCAGCAACCCGGCGCGCAGCGGCCCGTACAGCGATCGGCGCTACTGCGTCGATCGCTACGACGATGCGGCGCGCAAGTACCTGGGCAAGTCCGCGTCCGAACTGCGCTGGGGCACTAAGATCGAACACGAAGGCGTCATGGACCTGATCACGGTGGACGACGCGATTGCCGCGTTCGAGCGCTATTGCGCCGACCATCTCGCCACGGGCATGACGGAGGAACGCTGATGGCCGCCTGGTTCACAGTCGTCGCACCGCTGCTGCCGGAGCTGATCCGCGCGGCGCGCCCCATGTTCACCCGCAGCCGCGAACCCTCGCAGATCCCGCAGCAGATCCGTGAACTGCAGGACGCCGTGGACCACAACGACCAGGCCATCAAGACCCTGGCAGCGGAAATGGATCAGACGCTGGCCGCGCTCAAGCAGGGCTCGGCGCAGCTGGAAAACACGCTGCAGGAACTGCGCCGGCAGCATTTTGACCAGGAGCGGCGCCTCCGGCGTCTGGAATGGATCGCCGGCGCATCCGGAACCGTCGCGGTGCTGGCGTTCGCAGTAGCTGCGTACGCCCTCGCTCGTTGAGCGGCGACCCGACGGTCTCACGTCAGCGCGGCTGCGCGATGTCTCCACTCACCTGAAGCCGGCGCCAGATCGACAACTGCGAGCGCTGACGCCGGCGTTCGCGGTACACCGCGGCGATCAGCGTGGCCAGCAAGCCTGCACCGATTTGCGCGGAGCCTAGGTGAAGCCCTGTGGCGCCCCACCTTCCCAGGCAAGACGTGTCCCAGCGATGTCTCAGGGCGCCGCGCCGGTCTTGTAGTCCTGGTAGGACTTCTCTTCGACGTAGGCCGAGCCCAGCGCCAGGTTGATGTCTTTCTTGATCCGTGCGCGCTCGTCGTTCTCGAAGTACACGCTGCGGGCCAAGCGGATGAACTCTTCGTCGAAGGCCTGCGCCTTCTCCTTGATGCGGATGTCGTCCTCGATCACCCACAGGCGCTCGTTGACGGCCTTGAGCTCGGCCCGCAGCCGCGCGATGTCGTTGCCGGCGGCGGGGTGAGCCATCCAGGTCTGTTCCAGCGCGGACAGCTCGTTGCGGACGTTGGCCAGCTTGGCTGGATCGCTCATGCGCTCGGACTTGATCTGCAGGATCGCGATCTTGTCGAGCAGCTCGCCAAAGGACACCGGGACCAGGATTTCGGACATGACGTCGCCGTTCATTCAGGGGGCTACAGTGTAGCCGGCCGGCGGGATGGCTTGCCGCAGGGCGGCGGCGCCCGTAGAATTACCGGCTCACTGCACCCGGAGAGGTGGCAGAGTGGTTGAATGTACCTGACTCGAAATCAGGCGTACGTTTATAGCGTA
This sequence comes from Lysobacter sp., assembly GCF_035655815.1. Taxonomy (NCBI): domain Bacteria; kingdom Pseudomonadati; phylum Pseudomonadota; class Gammaproteobacteria; order Lysobacterales; family Lysobacteraceae; genus Lysobacter; species Lysobacter sp. The sequence goes on along the minus strand of NZ_DASRTS010000005.1, from coordinate 11,501 downwards.
CCGAGGGTTCGAATCCCTCCCTCTCCGCCAGACAAAAAGAAACGCCCCCGCAAGGGGGCGTTTCTTTTTGTCTGGTGAAGTGGCGAGGACCTAGTGAGAACCCTCCGGTTCGACAAAACGGCAGGAGGCCGATTTGGACAGCCGAAAGCTGCCTGGAGGCGCGAGCGCCGGTAGGCGAGCGCCATGGATGGCGCGAGTCCATCCCTCCATCTCCGCAGGCGGCAAGCGCGAGAGGATGCGAAGCGGACCGTTTCGCCCGCGCGCCCTCCACACACGCCCAATGCCGCATAAACGCATCCTTGCCTAGCGGCCGCTGCCCGCCGATCATTCCGTTACCGCCTGAAAGACCGACGAGCGACCGGCACCATCGACGCATGATCGAATTCGGACACCTGACGCACGTCGGCCTGCGCCGCGAACTCAACGAAGACACCTATTACGGTGACGGCGAGCTGGGGTTGTGGCTGGTGGCCGACGGCATGGGCGGGCACGAGTATGGCGAAGTCGCCAGTGCACTCGCGCGCGAGACCATCGTGCGCGAGATCCGCGACGGTACGCCGCTGGCGCAGGCCATCCGCATCGCCGACGAAGAGATCATCCGCACGTCCAAGCGTCGCAACGATGCCCTGCCGATGGGCACCACCGTGGTGGCGGCCCGCATCGTCGGCAACCGCTTCGAGGTGGCCTGGGTCGGCGACAGCCGCGTGTACCTGTGGCGCGATGGCCACCTGGCCCAGCTCTCGCAGGACCACAGCTACGTGCAGGAGCTGATCGCCAATGGCGCGATCACACAGGAGCAGGCGCGCAGCCACCCGCATCGCAACGTCGTGACCCAGGCACTGGGCGTGACGGATCCGCGCCTTCTCAACGTGGAAACCATGACGGGCGAGCTGAAGCCCGGCATGCAGCTGCTGCTGTGCAGCGACGGCCTGACCGAGGAAGTGGACGATCGCGGCATCGCGCGCGTGCTGTCGCAGTCGGACTGCAGTGCGCAGGAATGCGTCGATACGCTGGTCGCCGCGGCACTGGACGGCGGCGGTTCCGACAATGTCACCGTGATCCTGGTGCGCAACCACTGACGCAGGCGCGTCGGGCTGCGGACATCAACTGCCTGCGTCAGGCGATTTCCAGCGCTTCCGCTTCTCCGGCCTCGATCACCGCGAAGCGGTCCCACACCGCCTGGCCGGCCTTCTTGCGCAACTTCTCGAGCCGCGCCTCGTGCGCGGCCAGTTCTTCCACGCTGATTTGCACGCGCGGGCGGGCGGCGTTGGGATCGGTGCGGAACTGCACGATCTCCGCGGCGGAAGCCGCCGCGTCCATCGCGAAGCCGATCTCCTCCTGGCCGGACGTCAGCGCCAGGTACACCTCGGCCAGGATCTGGGCGTCGAGCAGCGCGCCGTGCAACTGGCGGTGCGAGTTGTCCACGCCGAGCCGCTTGCACAGCGCGTCCAATGAATTGCGCTGGCCAGGGAAGCGCTGCCGCGCGAGCAGCAACGTGTCCTCGACCGTGCAGCGATCGGCAATGGAGCCGTACTGCGGCCCGAGCAGGCGCAGCTCGTTGTTGAGGAACCCCAGGTCGAACGCGGCGTTGTGGATGATCAGCTCGGCGCCGCTGATGAATTCCAGGAACTCGTCCGCGATGGCCGCGAATTCCGGCTTGTCCGCCAGGAACTCCAGCGTCAGCCCGGTAACCTCCTGCGCGCCCTGCTCGAAATCGCAATCCGGCTTGAGATAGACGTGGAAGGTGCGGCCGCTCGGACGGCGCTCGATGTATTCCACGCAGCCGATTTCGACGACGCGGTTGCCGCGTTCCCAGCTCAGGCCGGTGGTTTCGGTGTCCAGGATGATCTGCCGCATCAGGCTCATTCTCACACGTTCGCGCAAAGGATATCCGTCAGGACAGCGACGACGATGCCGCCGCGCGCAGGATCTGCGCCTGGCTGCGTGCCAGTACGTCCACGCGCTCGTTGTCCGGGTCGCCGGAATGCCCCTTCACCCACTTCCACTCGATGCTGTGGCGCTGCGCGGCGGCATGCAGGCGCTCCCACAGGTCGCGGTTCTTCACCGGTTCGCCAGCGGCGGTCTTCCAGCCGCGCCGTGCCCAGTTGTTGATCCACTCGGTGATGCCCTGCCGCACGTATTGCGAGTCGGTATGCAGTACGACCTGGCACGGCTCGCTCAGCGCTTCAAGCGCCATGATCGCGGCCATCAATTCCATGCGATTGTTGGTCGTCATGCTCTCGCCGCCGGACAGCTCGCGCTCGCGGCCGCGGTAGCGAAGCAGCGCGGCCCATCCGCCCGGACCGGGATTTCCCAGGCAGGCGCCGTCGGTGTGGACTTCGATCTGTTTGCGGGCCGCAGTGGCGGATGAAGCGGACGTCGTGGCGGCTGGATTCATTCGTCCATTATCGCCGCGTCGCGTCGCACCAGGTGGGATCGCGGGCTTCCTGTCTGCCAGCGCAGGTTGCGCAACGGCTTGGGCGGGATGAGTGCGTGCACGCGCTTGTTGACCGTGAGCGCGATGCCCGCGCGCAGCCGGTCCGCCGCGCCGACGCCAATTTCGCCGTGCGCCACGCGCCAGTGCGGCCCGAGCCATTGCAGACTCACCGTATCCACCGCGAAACCAGTGCGGCGCAACGCCGCCTGCCAGCCGCCCGGGTCATGCGCGCGCAGGCCCGTTCGGGCCCAGCGCGCGCGGTACGGACTCCAGGGATTCAGCGCCGCGAGCCACAGCGTGCCGCCGGGCATGAGCACGCGACCGCACTCGTCCAGCACGTCATCAATCGCGAAGCCGTCGTCCAGCGCATGCTGCAACAGGATCGCGCCGACCGACTCGCTGGCGAACGGCAGTGGCAACGCACACCGCACGGCGCCTTCGAAGCCTCCGCGATGCCGGCGCAACAGCACGCCGCGTCCACCGGGAATGTCCGGCGGGGCGGCACCCGGGGCGCCCAGCCAAAGCCAGGGTGCCGCGGGACACGACGCCAGGACGCGCGCCATCGCGGTCTCTTCCACCGCCAGCACGCCCTGCCCCGCCTCGCTGCCGAACCAGGCGAGCGGGGCGGCGGTGGTCTCGGGTTGACGGGCGGACGACGGGGCGGGCATGGTCGGGCCGGTTCGCAGTGCAGGCCCCGATTGTGCGTCACGGCCATGCCTGCCCGCCAAGCCTCTGGAGAACCCCGTGCGCCTGGAACCCCTGCCCGCACTTACCGACAACTACATCTGGGCCCTGGCCGACGACGACGGCGCCCGGGCCATCCTGGTCGACCCCAGCGAGCCCGGCCCGGTCTTCGCCGCCGCCGAGCACGGCCTGCGCCCGGCCGGCGTGTTGCTGACCCACCACCATCACGACCACATAGGCGGCGTCCCGGCGTTGCTGGAACGCTGGCCGAACCTACCGGTCTTCGCCCCGGACGACGACCGGGTGCCGTCAGCCTACCGGCGTGTCCGTGATGGCGAGACCATCGAGCTGGCAGGCTGGCGCTTCGATGTCCTGAGCGTGGCCGGGCACACGCGCAGCCACGTCGCCTACCACGGCCACGGGCTGCTGTTCTGTGGGGACACCCTGTTCAGCCTAGGGTGTGGACGCATGTTCGAGGGCACGCCCGAGCAGATGCACGCCTCGCTGAACCGTCTGGCCGCCCTGCCCCCCGGCACCCGGGTGTGTTGCGGACATGAGTACACGTTGGCAAACGCGGCCTTCGCCCGCGTGGTAGAACCCGCCAACCCGGCGCTGAAGCGCCGCATCGAGGAGGCCCAGGCCATGCGCGAGTCCGATCGACCGACCCTGCCCAGTACCCTGGCCGAAGAGTGCGCGGCCAACCCGTTCCTGCGTGTCGACGAAGCCGGGGTACGCGCCTCGCTGACCCGGCACCTGGGCCGCGCGCCTACCGACAGCACCGACGCATTCGCCGCGCTGCGGCGCTGGAAGGACGGGTTTGCCGCGTGACGGCCGCCCGACGATGGTGCCTGCGCACGGCCGGGCTGTGCCTGGCACTTACCCTCGCCTGCCCCGCACTTGCTCAGCAGCCGGAGGCGAAACCGGACGCAACGGGTGATTCGCAGCCGCTCGGCACGTCGGCTGCGACGACGACGCGCAACGGCCTGGAGATCTATCGCGCTTTCCGCGAGGGCCTGGCCGAGCCCGAATGCGACGCCGATGCCACCTCGCCACGCTGGCGCCAGCATTTCGCGCACGTGCCCAAGCGCCTGGCGGCCAGCGGCGACGACGTGCTGCCGCTGTTCGGTTACGTGGTCGACGCCCTGCGCGAAGCGAGCATTCCGACCGAGTTCGCACTGATCCCCTTCGTCGAAAGCGGCTATCGCCCCGGCGCCCGCAGCGCTGCAGGCCCGGCCGGCCTATGGCAGATGATCTCGGTCACCGCGCGCGACCACGGCGTGCCGATGCGTGCAGGCTACGATGGGCGTCTGTCGCCGGTGGATTCGACACGCGCCGCCGTGCGCTATCTCAAGACGCTGCACGGCATGTTCGCGGGCGACTGGCGCCTGGCGGGCATGGCCTACAACGCCGGCGAATACCGCGTGCTCAACGCGCTCAAGCGCAGCGGCCAGGTCGCCCGCGACGCCAAGCCGGAAAAGCTCGTTGGCCTCTCCGATATCACCACCGCCTACGTGCGGAAACTGCACGCGCTGTCATGCCTGATCGAACAGGCGGACGATCGCGAGGAATGGATGCAGGCGCTCGACCGCGACGTGCCGCGCCTCGAAACGATCGAACTGCCCGACAACGTTCGCAACCTGGACCAGTGGGCGTCGCGCAGCGGACAAGACGCGAAACAGCTGCGCCGCCTCAACCCGGTGTTCGCCGAGGGACGTGTCACCGCCGCGGCCGGTTCCCCGGTGCGATTGCTGGCCGTCGCAGGCGCCGCGCCGACCGTCGCCGATGCCGACGTGACTGCGCAGCCGTCGGCACAGCAGTCGTCCGCGGCGGACAACGCGGTGGTGAGCACATCATCGGCACCACGCCGACACACGGTTGCCCGTGGCGAGAGCCTGTGGACCATCGCGCGCCGCTATCAGGTTGCGACGCGCGATCTTCTGCAGCGCAATGGCCTGGCCAAGTCCGCCGTGCTGAAGCCCGGGCAAACGCTGGTCATCGATGCGCTGGACGCGCCGCCCAGTCCGCCCGCCGCCGCAGCCGGCTCGCCCTGAGCACCCTACGCCGGCGCATCGCCGCACCACCGCGCCGGCCGCGGCTACACTAGAGTCTTTGCTCGGCCGCGAGGCGGCCGCGATCATCAGAAGGGAACGGCCATGGGTTTTCTGCAAGGCAAGCGCGCACTCATCACCGGTATCGCCAGCGATCGCTCGATCGCAAGCGGCATCGCCGAAGCCATGCACCGCGAAGGCGCGCAGCTGGCCTTCACCTACCAGAACGAGAAGCTGAAGACGCGCGTCGAAGCCGCCGCCAAGGAATACGGCAGCGACATCGTGCTGCCGCTGGACGTGAGCGATGACGCGCAGATCGCCGCCTGCTTCGAGCAGCTCGGCCAGCGCTGGACTGACGGCTTCGACATCCTCGTGCACGCCATCGCCTTTGCGCCCCGTGAAGCGATCGCCGGCGAGTTCCTCGACGGCATGACCCGCGAGAACTTCGCCATCGCGCACGACGTGTCCGCTTACTCGCTGTCGGCGCTGGCGAAGGCTGCGCGCCCGCTGATGAAGGGCCGCAACGGCGCCATCGTGACGCTGAGCTACCTTGGCGCCGAGCGCGCGCTGGTGAACTACAACCTCATGGGTGTGGCCAAGGCCAGCCTGGAGGCCTCGGTGCGCTATCTGGCACTGAATCTCGGACCGGAGGGCACCCGCGTCAACGCGATCTCCGCCGGCCCGATCAAGACGCTGGCCGCGGCTGGCATCGCGGGCTTCCGCAAGATTCTGGGCCACGTCGAGGAGAACGCGCCGCTGCGCCGCACCGTCACCATCGAGGACGTCGGCAACGTGGCGGCGTTCCTATGTTCCGACCTCGCCGCGGGCGTCACCGGCGAAGTCACCTACGTCGATGCCGGTTACAACATCCTGGGCATGACCGGAATCGGCAACGAGTAAGACGGAAATCCGCGTCGATCAGGAGTGCGCAGAACTTGGACTGCAGTTTGCCTGGAACTGGGCGCCCTCTGGCTGTGCTGAAGTGAGCGGTCTCCAGCAGGGCCGCAAGCGTCGCCAGCGTTTAGTTACGCGGAAGCATCAACGAAAAAGGCCCGGCGATCGCCGGGCCTTTCTTTTGCCGTTCGAAGCGTCGATCAGAGGTTCTGGTCGATCATAGGTTCTGCTCGACCACCGCGACCTTCACGCGCTTGCGCAGGTCGGCGATCAGCGCCTGCGCGTCGTTGCCGCCGCCGATCTGCGCGATCTGCTGCAGCAGCATCTCGCGCTGCGGTGCCGGCATGGCGGCGACGTCGCCCGGCGAAACCTTGTTCACCGTGAACAGCACGATGCGGCCGTCCGGCATGGTGGCCTGGCCCGCGGCCACCTTGCCCGCGGCAGGCGCCGGCAGCGCGAAGATCGCTTCGGACACCGCAGCATCCGGAATCGGCGCACCGCGCGGCACGCCGGGGATCGTCTGCGGCGGCGGCAGCTGCCGGCTCGTCGCAATCGCATCGAGCGTGGTGCCCTGGCGCACCTGGGCCAGCAGCGCCTCGGCGTCCTTGCGTGCCGCCTTGGCCGCACGGTCGGCGCGGACCGCGGCGATCACCTGCTCGCGCACCTGTGCCAGCGGCTGCGCGCGCTCCGGCTCATGCGCGGTCACGCGAATCACCACGCTGTGGCCCGGCGCGATCTCGATCGGATCGCTGATGGTGCCGTCCTGGATGGCGTCTTCGGAGAACGCCACGCGCTGCACGGCCGGATTGGCCGCGATGCCCTGCGCATTGGCACGCGAGAACGGACCCAGCTTCTGCAGCGGAAGGTTCAGTTCACGCGCGGCGGGCGCGAGCGACGACGGGTTCTTCAGCGTCAGGTCCACCAGGCGGCTGGTGAGCTCGCTGGAGACGCGCTCGCGATCGGCCTCGGCCTGCTCACGCGCGAGTGTCTCGCGGGCCTGCTCGAATGTTTCCTGCGCGCCGGCCTTCACCTCGCGCAACTGGATCACGTGCCAACCGAAGTCGCTCTTCACCGGGTCGCTGACCTGGCCCGCCTGCATCGCGAACAGGGCGTCCTCGAACGGACCGACCATCATGCCCTTGCTGACCCAGCCCAGGTCGCCGCCGCCGGCCTGCGAGCCGGTGTCATCGCTGTTGGCGCGCGCCAAGGCAGCGAAATCCGCCCCCGGAGCCTTGGCCTGCGCGGCTAGGCGAGCCGCCTTCTCCTGCGCCGCCTTCTGGGCAGCCGCATCGGCACCTTCCTCGACGCGGACCAGGATATGCGAAGCCAGACGCTGCTCTGCTTCCACGAAGCGGTTCTTTTCCTGCTCGTAGCGCTGGCGCAGTGTGGCCTCGTCCGCCGCCGCAGGCACCGGCAGCGTTGCGCTGTTGACCTCGACGAATTCGATCGAGACTGTCTCCGGCGCGCGGAACTGCGAAGCGTGGCTGTCGTACCACTGCTGGATCTCGGCCGCGCTGACGGCTGCGGTATCGGCGGCGGGCGCTGGCAGCATGAGCAGGCTCACGTCGCGCGTCTCGCCCATCAGCCGGACGAGGCGATCCATCTCCGCGGAGGTAACGAAGTTACTGGTGCCCACGCCCATTGCCAGCATCGAACGCTGCAGGTCCTCGCGCACGGTCTGCTCGAACTGCCGCTCGCTCTGCGGCGGCACCAGCGAGGCCAGCGCCAGCTTGTAGCGCTCGTAGTTGAACTTGCCGTCGACCTGGAAGCCCGGCACTTCCTGGATCGTCTTGCGCACCATCGCATCGCTCACCACCAGACCATGGCGCTGCGCGGCAATCTGCTGCACGCGCGCATCGATCAGGGTGTCGAGGATGGCGCGCTTATTGTCGACGCTCTCGAACGCGCGCGCGTCGAACGCTTCGCCCTGCTGCGCGCGCTGACGCTGGCGCTCCTGTTCGAAGCGGCTGCGGAATTCTTCGACAGTCACGGTCTCGTGTTGCCAGAACACGGACACCGGCCACCACGACGGCGCGGAGGGCCACCACTTCGGCGGAGCGTCGATCCGCGCGACCGAACTGTCGGTGCGCTGGCCGAGGTACTGCTCGATGCCGACGAAGGCGAAGGGGATGATCAACAGACCCAGGATCACCGTGGCGATCCAGCCGGAGGTCTTTTCGCGGAGTTTCTGCAGCATGTCCAGGTCGCGTGAAAGCGGTCAGCCGTGCAGTGTAGGGCCGGTCTCGACCGGGGTCGAGGGCCGGCGCGCCGCGGATCGGAAATCGCCTGCCGGAAAAGAAAAAGCCCACGCATGCGTGGGCTTTTGAAAGTGGCGGAGTGGACGGGACTCGAACCCGCGACCTCCGGCGTGACAGGCCAGCATTCTAACCGACTGAACTACCACTCCGCGCTTTGAACCTTGGCCACCGGGCGCCTGTCGCTGCATTTCCGGTGCCTTCATTAATTATAAACAAAGGCGCCGTTTCCGGCGCCTTTGACGAAACTGGCGGAGTGGACGGGACTCGAACCCGCGACCTCCGGCGTGACAGGCCAGCATTCTAACCGACTGAACTACCACTCCGCATGCTTCAAAAACCGTACTTCCAAACTCTTCAATCAACCCGCGGGGCGCTTGATGGTGGGTGCTGAGGGTTTCGAACCCCCGACCCTCTCCTTGTAAGGGAGACGCTCTACCGCTGAGCTAAGCACCCGATTTCAGCGTCTGCCGGTCTCCCGGCGGGCTGAGCCGACTGCGACGTCGGCGGCGAGTTGATTAGTTTACGGCATCCTTCAGCGCCTTGCCAGCCTTGAAGGCCGGATTCTTCGAGGCCTTGATCTTGATCGTTTCACCGGTCTTCGGGTTACGACCCTGGCGAGCGGCGCGCTTGCGGACCTGGAAGGTGCCGAAGCCGACCAGCGTCACCGCGTCGCCCTTCTTGAGCGCCTTGGTGACGACGCTGATCATCGCGTCGACGGCGTTCGCGGCGTCGGTCTTGGACAGCTCGGCAGCTTCGGCCACGGCGCCGACAAACTCAGCCTTGTTCATTCGTATTGACTCCCTGTGCGGATGAAACCGCATGTTCGGAAAATGCGGTATGTAATCGAAGGCAATCCCCCGATCGACCTTGCCGCGCAGCCATTGCGTTGCACAATGCACTGCGCGGCCCGCAATCGTTATACCAGCGGCATATAGGTGCCGCAAGCCTGAAAGCTAGCTGTGGCGCGGCTTCCAGCGGTATTGGACGCACATGGGAACAGCGATGCGGATCAGTGTTTGACGTCCGTTTGCGTGACCGGTTTGGCGCCTTCGCGCACCGGTACATCACCCGCGCCCGATGACGCCGGAGCCGGCGCAGGAGCACGTTCGAGCGCGACACCGAGCACTTCGTCGATCCACTTCACCGGGATGATCTTGAGCCCTTCGGTGACCGACTTCGGCAGGTCCGCCAGATCCTTGCGGTTCTCCTCGGGAATGATCACGGTGCGGATTCCACCGCGCAGGGCCGCAAGCAGTTTTTCCTTCAGGCCGCCGATGGGCAGCACGCGACCGCGCAGCGTGATCTCGCCGGTCATCGCGACGTCTGCCTTCACCGGGTTGCGCGTCAGCATCGACACCAGTGCAGTCGCCATCGCGATGCCGGCACTGGGGCCGTCCTTCGGCGTGGCGCCTTCCGGAACGTGCACGTGCACGTCGTGCTTCTGCAGGAAGTCCAGGTCGATGCCGAGCTGCTCGGTGCGCGCACGCACGACCGACAGCGCCGCCGACGCCGATTCCTTCATGACGTCGCCCAACTGGCCGGTAAGCAGCAGTTGTCCCTTGCCCGGAACGAGCGTCGATTCGATCTGCAGCAGGTCGCCGCCGACTTCCGTCCACGCAAGACCCGTGACCAGCCCGATCTCGTTCTGCTCCTCGGCGCGCCCATAGTCGAAACGGCGCACGCCCAGGTACTTGTCGAGGTTCTTCGAGGTGACGTTGATCGGGCCTTTGCGCGCAGCCTTCTTCGACGAACCCGCCAGCGCGATCTCCTTCACCACCTTGCGGCAGATCTTGGCGACCTCGCGCTCGAGGCTGCGCACGCCGGATTCGCGCGTGTAGTAACGCACGATGTCACGCACCGCCCCCTCGGCGACCTTCAGCTCTTCCGGCTTCAGGCCGTTGGCCTTGATCTGCTTGGGCAGCAGGTAGCGCATCGCGATGTTGAGCTTCTCTTCCTCGGTGTAACCCGGAATGCGGATCACTTCCATGCGGTCCAGCAGCGGACCCGGAATGTTCAGCGAGTTGGAGGTCGCCACGAACATCACTTCGGAAAGGTCGAGGTCGACTTCCAGATAGTGGTCGTTGAAGGCGTGGTTCTGCTCCGGATCCAGCACTTCCAGCAGCGCCGAGGACGGGTCGCCGCGGAAGTCCATCGACATCTTGTCGATCTCGTCCAGCATGAACAGCGCATTGCGGCTGCCCACCTTGTTGAGGTTCTGCACGATGCGGCCTGGCATCGAGCCCACATAGGTACGGCGATGTCCGCGGATCTCGGCCTCGTCGCGCACGCCGCCCAGCGCCATGCGGACGAACTTGCGGTTGGTGGCACGCGCCACCGACTGGCCCAGCGAGGTCTTGCCGACTCCGGGCGGCCCGACCAGGCACAGGATCGGCGCCTTGACCTTGTCGACGCGCTGTTGCACGGCGAGGTATTCCAGGATCCGTTCCTTGACCTTCTCCAGACCGTAGTGGTCTTCGTCCAGCACGCGCTCGGCGTTGGCCAGGTCGTTATTGACCTTGCTCTTCTTGCGCCACGGCAGGTTGACCAGCGTGTCGATGTAGTTGCGCACGACCGTCGCCTCGGCCGACATCGGCGACATCAGCTTGAGCTTCTTGAACTCGGCCTCGGCCTTCTTCTTGGCCTCCTTCGGCATGCGGGCGGCCTTGATGCGCTTGTCGAGCTCCTCGAGATCGGCGCCCTCTTCGCCTTCGCCCAGTTCCTTCTGGATGGCCTTGACTTGCTCGTTCAGGTAGTACTCGCGCTGGCTCTTCTCCATCTGCCGCTTGACGCGACCCCGGATGCGCTTCTCGACTTGAAGAATATCGACTTCATGTTCGAGGAGGTCGAGCAACTTCTCGAGCCGCTTGCCCACTTCGGACAGGTCCAGCACGGACTGCTTCGCGTCAAGCTTGAGCGGCAGATGCGCGGCGATGGTGTCGGCGAGGCGGCCCGCGTCGTCGATGCCCGCGATGGAGGTCAGGATCTCCGGCGGGATCTTCTTGTTCAGCTTGACGTACTGGTCGAACTGCTGCGTCACGGCGCGGCGCAGCGCTTCGACTTCGGGCTGATCGTCCGCCTCGGGCGGGATCGGCATGACTTCGGCGGTGAAATGCTCTTCGCCGTCTTCGATGCTGCGCGTGGTGGCGCGCTGCAGGCCTTCGACCAGCACCTTCACCGTGC